>NZ_KB944471.1:0-173137 GCF_000389805.1 Cupriavidus sp. GA3-3 | reverse complement strand
GGGCGCGCCCCGCCACCGGCAGGGCGCGCCCGCAGGTTGCCGGTGTCAGAGCACGTCGCCGGCGTGGTCGGCCAGGCGCGAGCGTTCGCCGCGCGCCAGCGTGATATGGCCGCTGTGGCTCCAGCCCTTGAAGCGGTCGACCACGTAGGTCAGGCCCGACGAACCCTCGGTCAGGTACGGCGTGTCGATCTGCGCGATATTGCCCAGGCAGATGATCTTGGTACCCGGGCCCGCGCGCGTCACCAGCGTCTTCATCTGCTTGGGCGTCAGGTTCTGTGCCTCGTCGATGATGACGAACTTGTTGACGAAGGTGCGCCCGCGCATGAAGTTCATGCTCTTGACCTTGATGCGCGACCGGATCAGCTCCTGCGTGGCGGCGCGTCCCCAGTCGCCGGCGCTGTCGTCGCTCTTCTGCAGCACCTCGAGGTTGTCGTCGAACGCGCCCATCCAGGGCTGCATCTTCTCTTCCTCGGTGCCGGGCAGGAAGCCGATGTCTTCGCCCACCGGCACCGTCGCGCGCGTGACGATGATCTCGTTGTACTGCTTCTGGTCCAGCACCTGTTCCAGCCCGGCTGCCAGCGCCAGCAGGGTCTTGCCGGTGCCGGCCTGGCCGAGCAGCGTGACGAAGTCGATGTCCGGGTTCATCAGCAGGTTGAGCGCGAAGTTCTGCTCGCGGTTGCGGGCGGTCACGCTCCACACATTGTTCTTGTGGTGCGTGTAGTCCTTGAGGGTCTGCAGCAGCGCGGTCTTGCCGTTGATCTCCTTGACCTGCGCGTACAGCGGCAGGCTGCCGTCGACCGGTTCCAGGTAGACGAACTGGTTGACCAGGAACGACGGCACCAGCGGCCCGGTGAGCCGGTAGAACATGGCGCCTGACTTCGGGTCCTGCCAGCTTTCCACGCCCTTGCCGTGCCTGGTCCAGAAGTCGCCGGGCAGCTGCAGCACGCCGGCATAGAGCAGGTCCTTGTCTTCCAGGACCTGGTCGTTGAAGTAGTCTTCGGCCGGCAGGCCCAGTGCGCGCGCCTTGATGCGCATGTTGATGTCTTTCGACACCAGCACGACCTGGCGCTCGGGGTACTGCTGCTGCAGCGCGCTGACCACGCCCAGGATCTGGTTGTCGGCCTTGCCCTGCGGCAGGCCTTCAGGCAGCTTGATGTCGTTCAGGCGCGTCTGGAAGAACAGCTTGCCCTGCGCGTCGCGGTTGCCCAGCTTGGCCAGCGGCAGGCCTTCGTCGAGCACGCCGTCGGTGCCGCCCACCAGCGAATCGAGCGTGCGGCTGACCATGCGCGCGTTGCGCGCGACTTCGCTCATGCCCTTCTTGTGGTTGTCCAGCTCTTCGAGCGTCATCATCGGCAGATAGATGTCGTGTTCCTCGAAGCGGAACAGCGAGGCCGGGTCGTGCATCAGCACGTTGGTGTCGAGCACGAACAGCTTGCTCGGGCCTTCGGACTTGCGGGCGCGGCGCGTGGGGCCGGTGGACGGCTTGACCAGGCTGACCGGTGCGGCATTGACGGCAGGCGTCGATACGGCCGGGGTCTCGGTGCTGCGGGCACGGGTGCCACCGGCGGCGCGGGCCTGGACCTCAGGCACCTCGGTGTCGCCGGTTTCCAGCAATGCCACGCGCTCGAGCGCCGGCACAGGTTTCTTGCCCTGTGTGGCGGCTTTGGCCTTGGGCACCGCGGAGACCGGAGCAAACTCGCTCGGATCCAGCAATTGGGCAGGCTTGGCGGGCATGGTAGGCAGCGGCATGCTTGGCTTTCCTTTCAGGGGGACAAGAAGGGGGCGAGGGTGTCCGTGCCGCGACGCCGCGATACGTCGGAGACGGCGTGGCGGCCGATGGCCGGGGCATGCATGCGCGAGGCTCCCGGCGCGGACAGGCATGAGGACAGACGCGGTTGCAAACAAAAAAGCCGCCATGCCTGCATAACAGGATTGGCGGCTCTTTTGCGGACTGCCGACACGGCAGGTCCGCTACCGGCCTGTGGCGCGAACCGCCTGGGCCGGGGAGTCGAAACAGCGTGGCATCCGGAATCTGAACTCATTACGGGCCAATGTATCCGAAGGTTTTGGGTTTGGCAATTGGGTTTGCCAACGGCGTGTTGCGACACAGCACGGCCGGGCTGGCGTCCGTGTCGTGGCAAGGCCGATACCGACGCGATACCTCAGAGCCCGCGCACGATTTCCAGGACTTCGTCAACATGGTTCGGCACCTTGATGCCGCGCAGCTCGTGGCGCAGGATGCCCTTGCCGTCGATGATGAAGGTGCTGCGCTCGATGCCCCGGTGCTCCTTGCCATAGAGCTTTTTCAGCTTGATGACATCGAACAGCGTGCACACGGCTTCGTCGGCGTCGGAGATCAGCTCGAAGGGCAGCTCAAGCTTGGCCTTGAAGTTCTCGTGCGAGCGGATGCTGTCGCGCGAGATGCCGAACACCTGCACGCCGGCCTTTTGGAAGTCCTCATACTGGTCGCGGAAGTTCATGGCCTCCGTGGTGCAACCCGGCGTGTTGTCCTTCGGGTAGAAGTACAGCACCACCGTCTTGCCGCGGTAGTCGGCAAGGCGGAAGGTGGCGTCGCCGGTCATCGGCGCGCTGAAGTCGGGTACGGCCTTGTTCAGACTGACGGTCATGCTTGTGGCTCCTGGGGGAGGGGCAGGGGATCGGGAGAATCGGGTGAGGGGGCTGCCACCTTGGCGGGGCAGATTGGGGCGCCCTGCCGGACTTCAAGCGTGGCGCCGGCTCAACTTTTGCAAAGATCAGGCGGCTTCCGCTTCGAGCAGCAGCACCGCCGCCACCTTGCGGCCTTCCGCCATCAGGATGTTGTAGGTGCGGCAGGCGGCCTGCAGGTCCATGGCGTCCACCCCGACATGGCGGCGCGACAGCGACGCGGTCAGGCGCGGGTGCGGGAAGCGCAGCCGCGAGCCGGTGCCGAGCAGCACCACTTCGGGGCCGAGTTCCACCAGCTGCTCGAAATGCGCAGGCTCCAGGTCTTCGAAGCGGCTGACCGGCCAGGGCCGGACCTCGCCCTCGGGCATGACCAGGACCGAGTTGGTGTGACGGACGAGGTTGATCTCGATGTAGCCCGGCCCGTAGGCCGTGACGGTATTGAGCGATTGGGGCTGGTCGGCGTGGAGTTTCACTTGGAGGCCTCTGCGGCGGCCGCCACGGGCTGGCGGGCCGGCCCGTGGGGCGGATGGCCGGCACCCCGGGCGGGTACGGTGTGGGCGACAGGATGGACGACAGTGCGCAGGCGCCTGGCGTGTGCGCGGCAAGCGCACGCTGCAATGCAAGAATCCCTGCCGAAGTCTGTCATAATCCGATAAATTATAGCTTTTGCCTCCCTGTCTGCCACGTTCGCGTTGCATTGCAGCGGACGTCGCCCCGGCGCGGGGCTTCCGCACGGGGCTTCGGCATTAATTCAGATTCGCCCAGATTCCCTGTCCGGTGCCGCCGACGCGGCACGCTACGCTTGCCCGACATCGCCGTGAAACCCATCCAGAAATCCAACAAACTCAATAACGTTTGCTACGACATCCGCGGACCGGTGCTGGAAAAGGCCAAGCAGATGGAGGAAGAAGGGCACAAGATCATCAAGCTGAATATCGGCAACCTGGCCGTGTTCGGCTTTGACGCGCCGGAAGAGATTCAGCAGGACATGATGCGAAACCTGCCGAATTCGGCAGGTTATTCTGATTCCAAGGGCATTTTCGCCGCACGCAAGGCGATCATGCACTATACCCAGCAAAAAAATATCGAAGGCGTTGGCCTGGACGATATATATGTGGGCAACGGTGCCTCCGAACTGATCGTGATGGCCGTCAACGCGCTGCTCAATGCCGGCGACGAAGTGCTGGTGCCGGCGCCGGACTACCCGCTGTGGACCGCCGCGGTGAGCCTCTCGGGCGGCACGCCGGTGCACTATATCTGCGACGAGTCCAACGACTGGATGCCCGATCCGGCCGATATCCGCGCCCGTATCACGCCGCATACCAAGGCCATCGTCATCATCAACCCGAACAACCCCACCGGGGCGCTGTATTCGGACGAGCTGCTGCTCGAGATCGTCGCCATCGCGCGCGAGCACGGCCTGATCATCTATGCCGACGAGATCTACGACAAGGTCCTGTACGACGGCCACACCCACACCTCGATCGCCTCGCTCTCGACCGATGTGCTGACCGTGACCTTCAACGGCCTGTCGAAGAACTACCGCTCATGCGGCTACCGCGCCGGCTGGATGGTGGTGTCGGGCGACAAGCGCCCGGCCATCGACTATATCGAAGGCCTGAACATGCTGTCGTCGATGCGCCTGTGCGCCAACGTTCCGGGCCAGTGGGCGATCCAGACCGCGCTGGGCGGCTACCAGAGCATCAACGACCTGGTCAATGAAGGCGGACGCCTGCGCCGCCAGCGCGACCTGGCCTACGAGCTGATCACCGCGATCCCGGGTGTTACCTGCGTCAAGCCCAAGGCGGCACTGTACCTGTTCCCCAAGCTCGACCTGTCGATGTACCCGGTGCAGGACGACCAGGAGTTCATCTACGAACTGCTGCAGGAGTCCAAGGTGCTGCTGGTGCAGGGCTCGGGCTTCAACTGGGCCAAGCCCGATCATTTCCGCATCGTGTTCCTGCCGCACGAGGAAGACCTGCGCGAGGCCATCGGCCGCATCGCGCGCTTCCTCGAGGCGTACCGAAAACGCCACGGCAAGGCAGCGGCCTGATTTCGCGGGCCGCGCCGCAATTCATCCTTAGCAACTCAGAAGATTGTCCATGAACCCCATCAAAGTTGGCCTGCTCGGCATCGGTACCGTCGGTAGCGGCACGTTCAACGTGCTCAAGCGCAATCAGGAAGAAATTCGCCGCCGCGCCGGCCGCGGCATCGAGATTGCCATCGTGGCCGATCTCAACACCGAACGCGCGCGCGAACTGACCAACGGGGAAGTGGAGATCGTCAGCGATGCCAACGAGGTGGTCAACCGCCCCGACATCGACATCGTCATCGAACTGATCGGCGGCTACGGCATCGCGCGCGAGCTGGTGCTCAAGGCGATCGAGAACGGCAAGCACGTGGTCACCGCCAACAAGGCGCTGCTGGCCGTGCACGGCAACGAGATCTTCGAGGCCGCGCGCCGCAAGGGCGTGATCGTGGCATTCGAGGCTGCCGTCGCCGGCGGCATCCCCATCATCAAGGCGCTGCGCGAAGGCCTGACCGCCAACCGCATCCAGTGGATCGCCGGCATCATCAACGGCACCACCAACTTCATCCTGTCCGAGATGCGCGACAAGGGCCTCGATTTCGACGTGGTGCTGAAGGAAGCCCAGCAGCTCGGCTACGCCGAAGCCGACCCGACCTTCGACATCGAAGGCGTCGATGCCGCGCACAAGGTCACGCTGATGAGCGCGATCGCCTTCGGCATGCCGGTGCAGTTCGACAAGGCCCACGTGGAAGGCATCACCAAGCTGTCAGCCATCGACATCAAGTACGCCGAGGAACTGGGCTACCGCATCAAGCTGCTGGGCATCACCCGCCGCCGCGACGACGGTGTCGAGCTGCGCGTGCATCCGACGCTGGTGCCGGCCTCGCGCCTGATCGCCAACGTCGAAGGCGCGATGAACGCGGTGCTGGTGCAGGGCGACGCCGTGGGCGCGACGCTCTACTACGGCAAGGGTGCCGGCGCCGAGCCGACCGCCTCGGCCGTGATCGCTGACCTGGTCGACGTGACCCGCCTGCACACCGCCGATCCCAACCACCGCGTGCCGCACCTGGCGTTCCAGCCGGACGAGCTGTCGAGCGTGCCGGTGCTGCCGATCGAAGAGATCAACAGCTCGTACTACCTGCGCATGCGCGTGGCCGACGAGACCGGCGTGCTGGCCGAGATCACCCGCATCCTGGCCGAGGGCGGCATCTCGATCGACGCCATGCTGCAGAAGGAATCGCGCGAGGGCGAGCCGCAGACCGACATCATCATCCTCACGCACATCACGCGCGAGAAGCACGTCAACGCGGCGATCGCCAAGATCGAGGCGCTGCCCACCGTGCTGTCCGCCGTGACGCGCCTGCGCATGGAAGAACTGAACTAAGGGCCGGACCTGCTGATTCACATGAAATACCAGTCGACCCGCGGCCATGAGATGCCGCAATCGTTTTCCGAGATCCTGCTGGGCGGCCTGGCGCCGGACGGCGGGCTGTACCTGCCTACGCAGTACCCGCAAGTCACCGCCGACGAACTGGAGGCCTGGCGCAAGCTGTCGTATGCCGACCTGGCCTACGAGATCCTGCGCAAGTTCTGCGACGATATTCCTGCCGAGGACCTGCGCGCGCTGACGCGCAAGACCTATACGCCCGAGGTGTACTGCAACGCGCGCGAGGGCGACAACACCGCCGACATCACGCCGCTGCGCACGCTCGGCGAGGAAGGTGGCACCAGGCTGCAACTGCTGGGCCTGTCCAACGGCCCGACGCTGGCCTTCAAGGACATGGCGATGCAGCTGCTCGGCAACCTGTTCGAGTACGCGCTGGGCCGCGCCGGGCAGGAGCTGAACATCCTGGGCGCGACTTCCGGCGATACCGGCAGCGCGGCAGAATACGCCATGCGCGGCAAGCGCGGCATCCGCGTGTTCATGCTGAGCCCGCACCGCAAGATGAGCGCGTTCCAGACCGCGCAGATGTTCAGCCTGCAGGACGCCAACATCTTCAACCTTGCCGTCGAAGGCGTGTTCGACGATTGCCAGGACATCGTCAAGGCGGTCTCCAACGACCTCGACTACAAGGCGCGCCAGAAGATCGGCACGGTCAACTCGATCAACTGGGCACGCGTGGTGGCCCAGGTGGTGTACTACTTCAAGGGCTGGCTGCTGGCCACCAGCGGCCCCGGCCAGAAGGTGTCGTTCTGCGTGCCGTCGGGCAACTTCGGCAACGTCTGCGCCGGCCATATCGCGCGCATGATGGGCCTGCCGATCGACAAGCTGGTAGTGGCCACCAACGAGAACGACGTGCTCGACGAGTTCTTCCGCACCGGTGCCTACCGCGTGCGCAAGTCGGCCGAGACGTACCACACCTCGAGCCCGAGCATGGATATTTCCAAGGCCTCGAACTTCGAGCGCTTCGTGTTCGACCTGCTCGGCCAGGACGCCGGCAAGCTGGTGGCGCTGTTCCGCGACGTGGAAGAGAAGGGCGGCTTCGACCTGTCGGGCACGCCGGAATTCGACCGCATCCGCGAGTTCGGCTTTGTCTCGGGCCGCAGCACGCACGACGACCGCGTAGCGACCATCCGCGACCTGTCTTCGCGCTACGACATCACCATCGATACCCACACCGCCGATGGCGTCAAGGTGGCGCGCGAGCATCTCAGCGCCGGCGTGCCGATGGTGGTGCTGGAAACCGCGCTGCCGGCCAAGTTTGCCGACACTATCCGCGAAGCGCTCGGCCACGAGCCGGAGCGCCCCGCAAAGTTCGAGGGCATCGAGAGCCTGCCGCAGCGCTTTGAAGTGATGCCGGCCGACGCCGCACAGGTCAAGGCCTATATCGCCGGCCACACCGGCCTGTAAGCGCGCGGGCGCGTGCAGCCCGCTGCGGCGCTGCCGCATGCCGGGCCCGCGCCAACTCGCTACAATCAGGCTGCGGGCCCGATCTTCGGCCCCCGGATTGCCTGCCCCAACCAAGTGGTGCCGGCAATGCGCGGGCCGTTTTTCGTGGGCCAACACTTTCCCACATCGCACCATGACCCAAGCCGCAGCACCTTCCCGCCCCCCGATGCTGACCATGGCCCAGGCGCTCGACGCGCTGCTCGGCGCCGCCCGTCCGCTGGCGCAGCTTGAATCCATCGACACGCTCCACGCCAACGGCCGCGTGCTGGCCGCGCCCGTGACCAGCACGCTGCGCGTGCCGCCGGCAGACAATACCTCGATGGACGGCTACGCCATGCGCGCGGGCGATGTGCCCGCTGCCGGCACGCGGCTGCGCGTGTCGCAACGGATTCCCGCCGGCCATGTCGGCACCGCGCTGGAACCCGGCACCGCCGCGCGCATCTTCACCGGCGGGCTGATCCCGCCGGGCGCCGACGCCGTGGTGATGCAGGAGCAATGCACCGCCGAGGGCGAGGACGTGATCGTCAACCACGTGCCGCAATCCGGTGAATGGGTGCGGCGCGCGGGCGAGGATATCGAGGCCGGCAGCGTGATCCTGCCGGCCGGCACGCGGCTGACGCCGCAGGCGCTGGGGCTGGCCGCATCGGTCGGCCAGGCGAAGCTGGACGTGGTGCGGCGCGTGCGCGTCGCCGTGTTCTTCACCGGCGATGAACTGGCGATGCCGGGCGAGCCACTCAAGCCGGGCGCCATCTACAACTCCAACCGCTTCACCCTGCGCGGCCTGCTGGAAAACCTGGGCTGCGAGGTCAGCGACTTCGGCATCGTTCCCGACACGCTGGCCGCTACGCGCGAGACGCTGCGCCGCGCGGCGCAGGGACACGACCTGATCATCACCTCGGGCGGCGTTTCGGTCGGCGAGGAAGACCATATCAAGCCCGCGGTCGAGGCCGAGGGGCGGCTCGACATGTGGCAGATCGCGATCAAGCCGGGCAAGCCGCTGGCGTTCGGGCAGGTCAACAACGATGCCGGGCCGGCGTTCTTCCTGGGTTTGCCGGGCAACCCGGTGTCCAGCTTCGTGACCTTCCTGCTGTTCGTGCGCCCGTTCATCCTGCGCCTGCAGGGCGTGGCCGGCGTGACGCCGCGGCGCCTGCCGCTGCGCGCGGACTTCGAACTGAACAAGGGCGACCGCCGCAATGAGTTCCTGCGCGCGCGCATCAATGCCGAGGGCGGCCTGGACCTGTTCCCCAACCAGAGCTCGGGCGTGCTGACCTCCACCGTCTGGGGCGACGGCCTGATCGACAATCCGCCCAACCAGCCGATCGCGCGCGGCGATACCGTGCAGTTCATTCCGTTTGACGGCCTGCTCGCATAGCCGGCCAGCGTTACCAGGACACAGAAGCTGTGATGACCATCGAACTCCGATTCTTTGCCAGCGTGCGCGAGCAGCTGGGCGTGGCTGAAGAGCGCGCCGAGGTGCCGGCCGACGTGCGCACCGTGGGCGAACTGCGCCAGTGGCTGCGCCAGCGCGGCGGCGCCTGGGCCGAGACCCTGGCTGAAGGCCGCGCGCTGCGCATGGCCGTCGACCATGCGGTGGCGCGCCCCGATACGGCGATTGCCGACGGCTGTGAAGTCGCCTTTTTCCCACCAGTGACCGGAGGCTGAGATGAGCATCAGGGTGCAGCGTGAGGATTTCGATCTCGGCGCGGAAGTCGCTGCGCTGCGTGCCGGCAATCCGGCGGTCGGCGCGGTGGCCAGCTTTATCGGCACGGTGCGCGATGTCAGCGACGGCAGCGCGGTCAGCGCGATGGAGCTTGAGCACTATCCGGGCATGACCGAGAAGGCGCTGGCGCAGATCGAGGCGGCTGCGTGCGCGCGCTGGGCGCTGCTGGGCGTGACCATCATCCACCGCGTCGGGCCGATGCAGCCGCTGGACCAGATCGTGATGGTCGCGGTGGCGTCGGCGCATCGCGGCAATGCCTTTGCCGCGTGCGAGTTCATCATGGACTACCTCAAGTCCGAAGCGCCGTTCTGGAAGAAGGAAGACACCCCGGAAGGGGCGCGCTGGGTCGACGCCCGCGTGACCGACGAAGCCGCCCTCCAGCGCTGGGGGATCGCATCGTTCAATGCCAGCGGCGACGATGCTGGCGCACCACCGGAGAAGCAGGGCGGGAGCCAGCCCTGATGGGGCCGCTCGGCTTTGTCGCCGTGGGCGTAGGCGCCGCGGCGGGTGCGTGGCTGCGCTGGGGCTTTGCGGTGCTGTGGAACGCGATCAATCCCGCGCTGCCCTATGGCACGCTGGCGGCCAACCTGCTGGGCGGCTACCTGGTCGGCCTGGCGGTCGGGTTCTTCGATACGCACGCGGGCCTGCCGCCGGAATGGCGCCTGCTGGCCATCACCGGCTTCCTTGGCGGGCTGACCACGTTCTCGACCTTCTCCAGCGAGGTGGTGGCGAACCTGATTGCCGGCGACTATGGCTGGGCGGGGCTGCACCTGCTGCTGCACCTGGGCGGCTCACTGCTGCTGACCGCGTTCGGCCTCTGGACTTACCGCCTGCTGGCCTGACGCGGCCCGGGCGATCAGGCCCAGCAGCGCGGCATTGAATGCCTGCGGCTGCTCCATGTGCGGGCTGTGGCCGGCGCCGGCCACCACGCTGAATCCCGCTCCGGGCCGCAGTGCCAGCGTGGCGGTGCCCACCGCGGGCGCATAGAGCCGGCTGGCTTCCCCGTACAAGTGGAACAGCGGCAGCCCGGCACCGCGCAATGTCTCCCGGAAATCCTGGCGCGCCATGTCTTCCCATAAAGCGGCAAGCGCCCACGCATCGCACTGGCCCGCCATGTGCGCGATGCGCTGCATCGCGGCGCCTTCCGGGCGCCTTCCCGCCGACCACATTCCCAGCGCGACCGACGGCGCCAGCCGGGGCCAGTCGGCCCGGATACGGGCCGCCATCTGCGCGGCGTGTGCAATCTCATAGTGGCCGTGCAGGCCATGCGGCCAGGCCGCATCGGTCACCAGCCTCGGTGTCATGTCGATGCTGCCGACCGCTGCCAGCGGAAGACCCGGATGGTCGCGCAGCAGCGCCCATGCCACCATCGCCCCCATCGACCAGCCAGCCACCACCACGTCTGTCAGCCCGAGGTGTGCAACCAGTCCGGCGACGTCGCGTGCCAGCGCCGTGATCGTGGTGCCGTCGCGCTCGCGCGACAGGCCGTGGCCGGCATGGTCGGGCGCGATCACGCGGAATCCCGCCAGTGCGAGCGCCCGCTGGCCGTCGAAGGCCTCGCCGGTGACGGACCAGCCGTGCAGCAACAGCAGCGGCCGTCCCTGGCCGGTTTCGCGCCAGCCTGGCAAGGCGCCGCGTGCCGGGTGGCTGGCGAACGGCGGCGAAGCGGGGCCGGCAGGTGCCGAATCGGGAGCGTCCAACGACGGTTCTCTCCTGGCAGGAGGGTAAAGGGCAGCGGCCTGGATGCCACCGGGTGAGGGTGCCTCTCTATTGACATCCACGGTGGGCAATTTATACGATGAAACATGAATCAGCTATCAGGTTTTGCCTGAGTGGCGATTCCCGGCGCAGGCAGGCGCGGAGGAGGCACCTGCCTGCGCCGGCATGACATGAAGCGGCTGGCATTCCAATGACAAGGCGCGCAGCGCCACCGGAGACAAGATGTCCCAGACCGACACGGGCGCACCGCCCGAAACCGGCGCAACCCGCGAACCCGGCCATGCCGGCGGCATCTGCCCGCCCAAGACCGCGCGCGGGCAGAAGACGCGCGAGGCGCTGCTGCGCGCGGCCGAGAAGGTGTTCGGTGAGAAAGGCTATTACGCCGCGTCGATCTCCGAGATCACGCAGGAAGCCAAGGTCGCGATGGGCACTTTCTACCTGTATTTCAAGGACAAGGAGGACATCTTCCGCGCGCTGGTCGCGCACATGCTGGAACTGGTGCGCGCCCACCTGCGCAAGCACGTTGCCGCCGCGGCCACCCAGATGGAAGCCGAGCGCCTGGGCCTGAAGGCATTTCTCTCTTTCGTTTCGCGCCACAAGAACCTGTACCGGATCGTGCTGGATTCGTACTCGGTGGACGAGACCATCTACAGCAGCTATTTCCAGGTGTTTGCCGAGCTCTACAGCCGGCGCCTGACGCGCGCCGAGGAGCAGGGCGAGATCGTGCCCGGCGATGCCGAGGTGCGCGCCTGGTGCCTGATCGGCATCAGCAACTTCCTGGGCATGCGCTATGCGCGCTGGAAGCGCCCGCCTTCGATGGAGAAGGTGGTCGACACCGCCTTCGACCTGATCTCGCACGGCCTGCAGCCGCGATGAACGCTGACGCAGAACCCCTGGTGCAGTGGGAGCGCGCCGTCGATGGCGTGGCGCTGCTGCGCCTGAACCGGCCGCAGCGGCACAACAACCTGGTGCCCGAGTTGCTGGAAGCGCTGCTCGCCGCGCTGGACGAGATTGAAGCCGACCCGGCGATCCATGCCGTGGTGCTGACGCATGCCGGGAAAAATTTCTCCACCGGCGGCGATGTCGCGGCATTCGCTGCGCAGGGCGACGCGATAGCCAGCTACGCCGACCGGCTGCTGGCACTGCTGAACCGTTCGATCCTGCGCCTGGCAGCGCTGCGCTGCCCGGTGGTGGCGGCCGTGGAGGGCTGGCTGACGGGCGGCTCGCTGGGTTTGGTGCTGGCGTGCGACATGGCGGTGCTGGCGCGGGATGCGCGCATCGCGCCGTACTACACGGTGGTTGGCTTCAGCCCGGACGGCGGCTGGACCGCGATGCTGCCGCAGCTGGTCGGCACGCCGCGGGCGCGCGCGTGGCAGCTGAACAATACGATCGTCGCCGCGCCGGAGGCAGAGGCACTTGGCCTGGCCACCGCGCTGGCCGCACCGGGTTCGGCCGAGGCCGATGCCGCGACGCTGGCGCGCGGCGTCATGCGCAAGGTGCCGGGCAGCGTGGCCCGCACGCGCGCGCTGTTGCGCTGGGACGCCGACACCCTGGCGGCCGGCCTTGAGCGGGAGCGCGCGGCCTTTGTCGCACAGATCGCCAGTGCCGAGACCGCCGACGGCATGCGGCGCTTCCTGGCAGGGCGCGCGCGCGAATAGTCTGTAGAGCTTTCCCAGGCAGTTGCAGCAGGTTTCATCCAGACAAACACAAACGAGACCGAACACAGGAGACAGCAATGCAACGCAACCCACTCGCCGTACGTGCCCTGGTCATGGCCGCCGGCCTGCTTGCCGCCGGCACCGCGCTGGCCAAGGACATCCGCATCGCGCACGTCTATGACAAGACCGGCGCGCTCGAAGCCTACGCCAAGCAGACCCAGACCGGCCTGATGATGGGCCTGGAGTACGCCACCAACGGCACCATGACCGTCAACGGCAACAAGCTGGTGGTGATCGAGAAAGACACCCAGGGCAAGCCGGACGTGGCCAAGGCCCAGCTGGCCGCCGCCTACAGCGACGACCGCGCCGATATCGCGGTCGGCCCCACCTCTTCCGGCACCGCGCTGGCGATGCTGCCGGTGGCAGAGGAATACAAGAAGGTGCTGCTGGTCGAACCCGCGGTGGCCGACTCGATCACCGGCGACAAGTGGAACCGCTATATCTTCCGCACCGGCCGCAATTCGTCGCAGGACGCAATCTCCAACGCCGTGGCGCTGGACAAGCCGGGCGTGCAGATCGCCACGCTGGCGCAGGACTACGCTTTTGGCCGCGACGGCGTCAAGGCCTTCAAGGGCGCGCTGAAGAACGCCAGGATCGTGCACGAGGAATACCTGCCGACCAGTACCACGGACTTCACCGCAGGCGCGCAGCGGCTGTTTGATTCGCTCAAGGACAAGCCAGGCCGCAAGGTGATCTTCATTATCTGGGCCGGTGCCGGCAACCCGTTCAAGATCGCGGATCTGGATCCCAGGCGCTACGGCATCGAGATTGCCACCGGCGGCAACATCCTGCCGGCGATGGCCAGCTACAAGAACTTCCCGGGCATGGAAGGGGCCACGTACTACTACTTCGGCATCCCCAAGAACAAGGCCAATGAGTGGCTGGTGTCCAACCACTACAGCAAGTTCAAGGCGCCGCCCGACTTCTTCACGGCCGGCGGCATGACCGCGGGCATCGCGCTGGTCGAGGCGCTGAAGAAGACCAGCGGCGAGACCGGCACCGAGAAGCTGATCACGGCGATGGAAGGCATGTCATTCGACACCCCCAAGGGCAAGATGACCTTCCGCAAGGAAGACCACCAGGCCATGCAGTCGATGTACCACTTCAAGATCAAGGTGGATCCGGCCTTCGCCTGGGGCGTGCCTGAGCTCGTGCGCGAGATCAAGCCCGAAGAGATGGCCGTGCCCGTGCGCAACCACCGCTGATGAACGCGCCAGCCTCCTTCGCCCGGTCCGTGCCGGCGCCGTCGCAGCCGGCCGCCGGGCACGCCGGCGCGACTGCCGTCGGGGCGCAGCCGCTGCTGGAGACGCGCGGCCTGACCATCCGCTTTGGCGGCCACGTGGCCGTCAATGCGGTGTCGTGCGCGTTCCGGCCCGGCGAGCTGACCTGCATCGTCGGCCCAAACGGCGCCGGCAAGACCACGTATTTCAACCTGGTCTCGGGCCAGTTGCCGCCCACGGCCGGGCAGATCCTGCTGGATGGCGAGGACGTGACGCGCCTGCCGGTGTCGCAGAAGACGCGCCGCGGCATCGGCCGCGCCTTCCAGCTGACCAGCCTGTTCCCGCAGCTGTCGGTGCTGGAGAACGTGCGCCTGGCGGTGCAGGCGCGCCAGCAGCGCGGCCTCGACCTGTTCTCGATGTGGACCAGCCACCGCGACGTGCAGGCGCAGGCCATGGCGATCCTGGAGCGCGTGGCGCTGGCCGGCAAGCGCCAGCTGACGGTGGCCTCGCTGCCGCACGGCGACCAGCGCAAGCTGGAGGTCGGCATCCTGCTGGCGCTGCAGCCGCGCGTGTTCATGTTCGACGAGCCCACCGCGGGCATGAGCGTTGATGAAGTGCCGGTGATCCTTGACCTGATCCGCGAGATCCGCCAGGACCGCAGCAAGACCGTGCTGCTGGTCGAACACAAGATGGACGTGGTGCGCTCGCTGGCCGACCGCATCATCGTGCTGCACAACGGCACCCTGGTAGCCGACGGCGACCCGGCCGAGGTGATCGCCTCGCCGGTGGTGCAGCAGGCTTACCTGGGCATGCCGGAAGAGGAGGGCAGCCATGGCTGACGCACAAGCAACCGGGCCGATCCTGCGGCTGCAGGGCGTGCAGACCCATATCGGCCCGTACCACATCCTGCACGGCGTGAGCTTCGAGGTGCCGCGTGGCGGCGTGACCATGCTGCTGGGGCGCAACGGTGCCGGCAAGACCACCACGCTGCGCACCATCATGGGCCTGTGGCAGGCCAGCGCGGGCACGGTGACCTTTGACGGCACCGACATCACGCGCCACAGCACGCCCGCGATCGCGCAGGCCGGCATTGCCTACGTGCCGGAGAACATGAGCGTGTTCTCCGACCTGACCGTGGCCGAGAACATACGCCTGGCAGCGCGCACCGGCGCCATCGACGAGCGCCGGCTGGACTGGGTGTTCCGCATGTTCCCGGCGCTTAAGACCTTCTGGCAGCAGCGCGCCGGCGTGCTGTCGGGCGGGCAGAAGCAGATGCTGTCGGTGGCGCGCGCCATCATCGAGCCGCGCCAGCTGCTGATCGTCGACGAGCCCACCAAGGGCCTGGCGCCGGCCATCATCCAGAACATGGTCCATGTGTTCCGCGAGCTCAAGCAGACCGAGGTGTCGATCCTGCTGGTGGAGCAGAACTTCCATATGGCGAAGTCGGTGGGGGATACGGTGGCGGTGATGGACGATGGGCGGACGGTGCACACGGGAACGATGGCGGCGCTGGCTGAAGACGAGTCTCTGCAGCAGAAGCTGCTGGGGCTGTCGCTGGCTGCGCACCAGTAAGGCGGGACAATACACATGACCACTTCAACGACTTTGCCGGCCGCCGCACCGTCGGACCTGCCCAAGGTGCGCCTCGACTGGACCCCGCTGGCGCTGGCGCCGCTGCTGATGCTGCTGGCCTATCCGCTGGTCGGCAGCCCGTCGACCTGGCTCACGCTGACCATTGCCGGCCTGGCGATGGGCATGATCATCTTCGTCGTCTCCTCCGGCCTGACGCTGGTGTTCGGCCTGATGGACGTGCTCAACTTCGGCCACGGCGCCTTTATCGCGCTGGGCGCCTACGTGGCGGCGTCGGTGCTGCTGCCGATGGCGGGCTGGGTCGAGGCCGACAGCCTGGCGCAGAACCTGGCCGTGTTTGCGCTGGCAATCGCGGCGGCCATGGTGGCCGCGGGCGCGGTCGGGCTGTTCTTCGAGCGCGTGGTGGTGCGCCCGGTCTACGGCCAGCACCTGAAGCAGATCCTGATCACGATGGGCGGCATGATCGTGGCCGAGCAGCTGATCAAGGCAATCTGGGGCCCCGAGACCATCGCGCTGCAGGTGCCCACCACTTTCCGCGGCGCGGTGCTGCTCGGCGATGCCGCCATCGAGAAATACCGGCTGATCGCGATGGCGCTGGGGCTGGTGATCTTTATCGCCATGCTGTTGCTGCTGAATCGCACCCGCATCGGCCTGCTGATCCGCGCCGGCGTGGAGAACCGCGAGATGGTCGAAGCGCTTGGCTACCGCGTGCGGCGCCTGTTTATCGGCGTGTTCGTCGCGGGTGCGGCGCTGGCGGGGCTGGGCGGGGTGCTGTGGGGGCTGTACCAGCAGAACATCACCGCGGCGATCGGTGCGCAGGTGAATGTGCTGATCTTTATCGTCATCATCATCGGCGGGCTGGGATCGACCACGGGCTGCTTTGTCGGTGCGCTGCTGGTGGGGCTGATGGCCAACTACACCGGTTTCCTGTTCCCAAAGGTGGCTCTGTTCTCCAACATCCTGCTGATGATGCTGGTGCTGCTGTGGCGCCCGCAGGGGCTGTTTCCGGTGGCGCGGCGCTGAGGGTAACGACCATGATCCGACTTCTCTCCGGCGACCTGCCGCGCAGCCGCGTGCTGACCGTGATCCTGCTGGTGATCCTGGCGGCCCTGGCGTGCGCGCCCTTCGCCTTCCCCGGCGCGCGCGCGCTCAACATGGCGGCCAAGATCTGCATCTTCGTGGTGCTGGTGGCCAGCTATGACCTGCTGCTGGGCTATACCGGCATCGTTTCCTTTGCCCACACCATGTTCTTCGGCATCGGTGGCTATGGCGTGGCCATCGCCATGTCGCGCATGGAGCCGGGCTGGGGCGCGCTGCTGGCCGGCACCGTGGGTGCGCTCGCGGTGTCAGCGCTGCTGGCGTTCCTGATCGGGCTGTTCTCGCTGCGGGTGCGCGCGATCTTCTTTGCCATGATCACGCTGGCGGTGGCGACCGCCTTTGCCACGCTGGTGTCGCAGCTGTCCGAATGGACCGGAGGCGAGGACGGGCTGACCTTCAAGGTGCCGGAGGTGCTGCGTCCCGGCTTCACGCTGGGCGAGGCCGAATGGCTGGGCGTGCCGCTGAGCGGCAAGCTGCTCAGCTACTACCTGGTGTTTGCCGGCGCGGTGGTGCTGTTCCTGGTGCTGCTGCGCATTGTCAACTCGCCCTTTGGCCGGGTGCTGCAGGCGATCCGCGAGAACGACTTCCGCGCCGAGGCGATCGGCTACCGCACCGTGGTGTACCGCACCGTGTCGACGGTGCTGTCGGCGATGTTCGCCACGCTGGCGGGCGTGCTGATGGCGATCTGGCTGCGCTACAACGGGCCCGATACCTCGCTGTCGTTCGAGATCATGGTCGACATCCTGCTGATCGTGGTGATCGGCGGCATGGGCACGCTCTATGGCGCGGTGATCGGCACGGTGCTGTTCCTGGTGGCGCAAACCTACCTGCAGGACGTGATGAAACTGGCCAGCGAAGCCACCGCCGCGCTGCCGCTGCTGTCGTCGCTGCTGCATCCGGACCGCTGGCTGCTGTGGCTGGGCTTGCTGTTTATCCTGAGCGTCTATTATTTCCCGCAGGGCGTAGTGGGGCGGCTGCGCGGCACCGGGCCCGTGCAGGACGTGGCAAGCTGAGCGGAGGCTAGCGCATGTACGTCATCGACTGGCTGCACAAGAATGCGCAGCATTTCCCCGACAAGGTCGCGCTGGTGGACGTGGAGAGCGGCCGCCAGGTGACCTATCGTAAATTCGACGAACGCGCCAGCCGCTTCGCGGAATACCTGCGCGACCACCTGCAACTGGCGCCGGGCACGCGCGTGGCGGTGCTGGCGCACAACAGCTCGGATTATTTCGAGATGCTGTATGGCTGTGCCAAGGCCGGCATGGTGATGGTGTGCCTGAACTGGCGCCTGCCGGCGGCGGAGCTGCTGCCGATCCTGCAGGACTGCACGCCCGAGGTGCTGGTGGCCGGCGACGGCTTCCTCGCAGTGGCCGCGGATCTCGCGCGCGCCATGCCGCTGCGTGCGGTGCTGCACCTGGCCGACGACGAGGCCGCTGACGTTCCCGGCGGCTGGACCGAGTACGAGGCAGTGCTCGATGCCGCTTCCGGCCGCATCATCGAGATGCCGTGCCGCGATGAGTCCGAAGTCTGGCACCTGCTCTACACCTCCGGCACCACCGGCAAGCCCAAGGGCGTGATCCAGACCTACGGCATGGTTTTCTTCAACGCCGTCAACGCGATGCTGGCAAACAAGATCACGCGCGACGATGTGTTCCTCAATGTGCTGCCGTTCTTCCACACCGGCGGCCTGAACCTGTATGCCAACCCGGTGCTGCACGCGGGCGGCACGGTGCACATCATGCGGCAGTTCGAGCCGCAGGTGGTGCTGGGCAAGCTCGACCGCGCCGGCGGCGAGGGCATTACCATGTTCTTCGCGGTGCCGGCGGTCTACCTGTTCCTGAGCCAGCAC
Source organism: Cupriavidus sp. GA3-3 (assembly GCF_000389805.1). Classification (NCBI taxonomy): domain Bacteria; kingdom Pseudomonadati; phylum Pseudomonadota; class Betaproteobacteria; order Burkholderiales; family Burkholderiaceae; genus Cupriavidus; species Cupriavidus sp. GA3-3. The sequence continues at coordinate 154,640 of NZ_KB944471.1, read as the reverse complement.
CCGCGCTTCGCGCACGCGGACTTCGCCGGCGTGCGCAATATGTCAGCGGGGGGCTCGCCGGTGCCCAGGCCGTTGCTGGAGGCCTACCTGGCCAAGGGCGTGACCATCTGCTTCGGCTTCGGCATGACCGAGACCGGCCCCACGGTCTTTGTCTGCGACGAAGACACCGCGCGCCGCAAGATCGGCACCATCGGCAAGCCGGTGGGGTCGATGCTGACGCGCATCGTCGATGCGGCTGGATTGGACGTGGGCCCGGGCGAGCGTGGCGAACTGCTGATCAAGGGCCCCGGCGTGACGCCAGGCTACTGGAATCTGCCCGAGGCCACTGCGGCCGCGATCCGCGGCGGCTGGCTGCATTCCGGCGATATCGCCTATCGTGACGAGGACGGCGACTACTACATCGTCGACCGGGCCAAGGACATGTTTATCTCGGGCGGCGAGAACGTCTATCCGGCCGAAGTCGAGAACGTGCTGTTCCAGCTGCCGGGCGTGGCCGAGGCCGCAGTAATCGGCACGCCGGATGCGCGCTGGGGCGAGGTCGGCATGGCGCTGGTGGTGCTGCGCCCGGGCGCCGTCCTGGAGGCCGATGCCGTGATCGCCCACTGCAAGGCGCAGCTGGCCGGCTACAAGGTGCCGCGCCATGTGCGCTTTCTCGACGCGCTGCCGCGCACGCCGTCCGGCAAGGTGGAAAAACACAAGCTGCGCGCACAGTTCTCTGGCTGAGGCGCATGGCCGCGCCAGCGGTTGCCGTGTTTCCGATTTCCGCAGTTCGCAGTCTCCGCAGTCCTCGATCTGAAGACAATTCGACAGCCCCGGCCATCCGGGTGCGACAGGAGGAGGTTGACATGCATTCCACGCAGATCCCGCCGCAGCAGAAACAGAAACGCCGCCTCAGGCTCACGGTGCTGGCGGCCGCCGCATCGATGCTGGCAGCCGCCTGCGGCTCGGGCGATGACAACAACAACGGCAACGGCAGCAACCCCAATACCAAGCCGGCGAATATCGGCACGGTCACGATCAACAGCTACAACGGCACCACCGACGACCTGCTCACTGCGGGCCTGGGCAAGGACGGCCTGGCCAGCGCCACCGCGCCACTGCCGGCCAATCCCACCGCGCCGACCGCGGCGGAGCTGCGGCGCTATGCGATCCATACCAACTATCGTGCCATCGTCGACACCACCGCCAGCGGCGGCTACGGCTCGCTCTACGGCCCCAATGTCGACGCGCAGGGCAATGTCACCGGTTCCGACGGCAAGGTGGCCGGCGTGGAGTACCTGGCCTTTTCGGACGATGGCTCGGGCCAGCAGAACGTGACCATGCTGGTGCAGATTCCCGCGTCGTTCAACACCTCGAAGCCATGCATGATCACCGCTACCTCGTCCGGTTCGCGCGGCGTCTATGGCGCCATCGCCACCGGCGAGTGGGGCCTGAAGCGCGGCTGCGCGGTAGCCTATACCGACAAGGGCACCGGCGCCGCGCCGCATGACCTGGATACCGACACCGTGCCGCTGATCGACGGCACCCGCGCCACGCGCGCGGCGGCCGGCAAGAACGCGCAGTTTGCCGCGCCGGCGGGGGCCACCTCGCTGGCGGACTTCACCGCTGCCAACCCGCACCGGCTGGCGTTCAAGCACGCGCATTCACAGCGCAACCCGGAGAAGGACTGGGGCAAGTTCACGCTGCAGGCGGTGGAATTTGCGATCTGGGCGATCAATGACCGCTTCGGCGCCGTGTCGGCCAACGGCACCCGCCAGCGCACCCTGGACAAGGACAGGATCGTGGTGATCGCGTCCAGCGTGTCCAACGGCGGCGGTGCCGCGGTGGCGGCGGCCGAGCAGGATGCCGGCGGGCTGATCGACGGCGTGGCGGTGGGCGAGCCCAACCTGAACATGCCGCCCAATACCGGCATCGTGGTGCAACGCGGCGCGACGCCGGTGGCAGCTTCGGGCCGCACGCTGTACGACTACACCACCACGGCCAACCTGCTGCAGCACTGCGCCGCGCGGGCCACCGCGCTGACCCAGGCGCCGTTCTACACCAACCCGGCCACGGCGACGTTCTTTGCCAACCGCTGCCAGACGCTGGCGGAAAAGGGGCTGGTGAGCGGCGCGAACACGGACGAACAGAGCGCCAGCGCGCTGCAGGCGCTGCGTGACGCCGGCTGGGAAGCGGAATCGGACGATCTGCACCCGTCGCTGGCCGTGTTCGACGTGGCCGCCGCGATCTCGGTCAACTATGCCAACGCCTATGCGCAGGCCAGCGTCACCGACCGGCTGTGCGGCTACAGCTTTGCCAGCACGCTGACCGACCTGAAGCCCGCGGCAATCGCACCCGCGGCGCTGGCGTCGATGTTCGCCACCGGCAACGGCGTGCCGCCGCAGCCGCCGGTCCAGCTGATCAATGACCTCGATCCGCAGCATGGCCCGTACCTGAACCTGGCGTCTGTTTCACCGTCGACGCTGCGTGAAGACCTGAACTACGACGGCGCCAACTGCCTGCGCAGCCTGCTGGCCGGCTCCGACGCCGCGGCACGCGCCTTGCAGGCCGGCCAGGCGCTGACGCTGCGCAACGGCAACCTGCGCGGCAAGCCGGCGGTGATCGTGCACGGGCGCAGCGACGGGCTGCTGCCGGTCAACCATACCTCGCGTCCGTATCTCGGCCTGAACCGGCAGCAGGAGGGCGTGACCAGCAAGCTGTCATACGTGGAGGTCGAGAACGCCCAGCACTTCGATGCCTTCATCGGCCTGGTGCCGGGCTACAGCAACCGCTATGTGCCGCTGCACGTCTACCTGAACCGGGCCCTGGATGCGGTCTACGACAACCTCACCGCGGGCAAGGCGCTGCCGCCGTCGCAGGTGCTGCGCACCACGCCGCGCGGCGGCACCCTCAACACGCCCGCGCCGGCGCTGCTGCCGTCCAACGTGCCGCCGTTCGCCGCGTCGCCTGCGGCCGGCAACGCGATTACTGTCAACGCTAATGCCGTACAGGTGCCTGACTGATGAACGATGCCCTGCCGCGCGTGCTGTCGCAGCGCGACTTTGACCGCTTCGCCGCCTTGTCGCACGACGACAACCCGATCCACTGCGATCCGGCCTTTGCCCGTGGCACGCATTTCGGTGCCACCGTGGCGCACGGCATGTTCCTGTTTTCGCTGCTGTGCGCCCACACCTGGCGGCAGCTGCCAGCGCCGGCGTTGCCGGTCGGGCAGACGCTGATGTTCCCCACGCCGGCCTTCGTTGGCGACACAGTGCAGATCGCGCTGGCGCCGCAGCACGCTCCGGCGGGACTGGCGGGCTACGGCACCACCGTTGGCAGCGCGGGCGGGCCGGGCGAGGCGCAGCGCGTCACGGCCGTGGGCGAATCGCTCTGGCTGCCGGATGCCGGGCCGGAGGAACTGGCCCGGCTGCCCGGCGACACGGCACCGGCGCCAGAGGCGGGCGACGCCTCACTGTACGGCCTGCGCCCCGGTCAGGAAGCCGGTGCGGCACGCGCCTTCACCCAGGCGGACCTGGACGACTACATCACCCTGACCGGCGACGCCAACCCCTACCACGCCGATCCGGCCTTTGCCCGCGCGCGCGGGTTTGGCGGGCCGGTGGTGCCGCTGCCGCTGCTGGCCGGCATGTTCTCGGACCTGCTCGGCACGCGGCTGCCCGGACGGGGCACGGGGTGGATGAAGCAGTCGCTGCGCCTCGCTTCAGCCGCGCGGCTGGATGAGCCGCTGACGGCATGCGTGCGCATCATGCGGCTGCGCGCCGGCAAGGACCTGGTCAACCTGGCCAGCGTGGTCACCGGCGCGGACGGGCGCGTGGTGGTGCAGGGCGAATCACTGGTGCTGGTGCGCAACCTGGCGGACAAGGGGGCCTGCCGCGCCGCCTAGCTGCGTATCGCTTGCGGCACTTGCGAGCGTGGGAGCGGCGGTTGTCGACATAGCAGCGGATCGGGGTCATTGCTTGCCGGCGCGGCCTTGAAATGTCGCGACAAAGCCTTATCTTTCGGAAAGACATCCAGTGTCCGGCAGGGCATACGGGCGCTCCGGCAGCGAAGACCGGCGCCGACGCCCCCGCATCAGGACACGACCTTATCCGAGAGAGGGAATCCTTATGCGTCTTGACAAGCTGACCACCCGGTTCCAGGAAGCACTGGCTGATGCGCAAAGCCTGGCACTGGGCAACGACAACCAATACATCGAACCGCAGCACCTGCTGCGCGCACTGCTGGCGCAGGACGACGGCGCCGCCAAGGCGCTGCTGGCGCGCGCCGGCGTCAACGTGCAGGGCCTGCAGACGGCGCTCGACGCCGCCATCAAGCGCCTGCCGCAAGTGCAGGGCACCAGCGAGGTCCAGATCGGCCGCGACCTGGTCAACCTGCTCAACGCCACCGAGAAGGAAGCCATCAAGCGCGGCGACCAGTTCATCGCCAGCGAGCTGTTCCTGCTGGCCGTCGCCGACGACAAGGGCGACGCCGGCCGCATCGCGCGTGAAAACGGCCTGAACCGCAAGTCGCTCGAGTCGGCCATCCAGGCCGTGCGCGGCGGCGATTCGGTCAACAGCGCCGAGGCCGAGGGCCAGCGCGAGGCCCTCAAGAAGTACACCATCGACCTGACCGAGCGCGCCCGCATCGGCAAGCTCGATCCCGTGATCGGCCGTGACGACGAGATCCGCCGCGCCATCCAGATCCTGCAGCGCCGCACCAAGAACAACCCGGTGCTGATCGGCGAGCCGGGCGTGGGCAAGACCGCCATCGTGGAAGGCCTGGCGCAGCGCATCGTCAACGGCGAAGTGCCGGAGAGCCTGAAGAACAAGCGCGTGCTGGTGCTGGACATGGCCGGCCTGCTGGCCGGCGCCAAGTACCGCGGCGAGTTCGAGGAGCGCCTGAAAGCGGTGCTGAACGACGTCGCCAAGGACGAGGGCCAGACCATCGTCTTCATCGACGAGATCCACACCATGGTCGGCGCCGGCAAGGCCGAGGGCGCGATAGACGCGGGCAACATGCTCAAGCCGGCGCTCGCGCGCGGCGAGCTGCACTGCATCGGCGCGACCACGCTGGACGAGTACCGCAAGTACATCGAGAAGGACGCCGCGCTGGAGCGCCGCTTCCAGAAGGTGCTGGTCGATGAGCCGAGCGTTGAAGCCACCATTGCCATCCTGCGCGGGCTGCAGGAAAAGTATGAGCTGCACCACGGCGTGGAAATCACCGACCCGGCCATCGTCGCCGCGGCGGAGCTGTCGCATCGCTATATCACCGACCGCTTCCTTCCCGACAAGGCGATCGACCTGATCGACGAGGCGGCCGCGCGCATCAAGATGGAAATCGATTCCAAGCCGGAGTCGATGGACAAGCTCGAGCGCCGCACCATCCAGCTGAAGATCGAGCGCGAGGCGGTCAAGAAAGAGACCGATGAGGCGTCGATGAAGCGCCTGGAGCTGATCGAGCAGGAAATCGCGCGCCTGGAGAAGGAGTACGCCGACCTGGACGAGATCTGGAAAGCCGAGAAGGGCGCCGCGCAGGGCACGGCCGCGCTCAAGGAAGAGATCGAGAAGGTCAAGCTGGAGATCGCCAAGCTGCAGCGCGAAGGCAAGCTGGACAAGGTGGCCGAGCTGCAATACGGCAAGCTGCCGGGCCTGGAAGGCAAGCTCAAGGCCGCGACCGATGCCGAGGCCAGCGAGCAGAAGCAGCCCAACAAGCTGCTGCGCACCCAGGTGGGCGCCGAGGAAATCGCCGAAGTGGTAAGCCGCGCCACCGGCATCCCGGTATCGAAGATGATGCAGGGCGAGCGCGAGAAGCTGCTCAAGATGGAAGACCGGCTGCATGGGCGCGTGGTCGGCCAGGACGAAGCCGTGCGGCTGGTGTCCGATGCCATCCGCCGTTCGCGTGCCGGGCTTGCGGACGAGAACCGGCCCTATGGCTCGTTCCTGTTCCTGGGCCCGACCGGCGTCGGCAAGACCGAGTTGTGCAAGGCCCTGGCCGAGTTCATGTTCGATTCGGAAGAGCACCTGATCCGCATCGACATGAGCGAATTCATGGAGAAGCACAGCGTCAGCCGCCTGATCGGCGCGCCGCCCGGATACGTGGGCTACGAGGAAGGCGGCTACCTGACCGAGGCCGTGCGCCGCAAGCCGTACAGCGTGGTGCTGCTGGATGAAGTCGAGAAGGCCCACCCGGACGTCTTCAACGTGCTGCTGCAGGTGCTGGACGACGGCCGCCTGACCGATGGCCAGGGCCGCACCGTGGACTTCAAGAACACGGTGATCGTGATGACGTCCAACCTGGGTTCGCAGATCATCCAGTCGATGACCGGCGAGCCGCAGGAAGCGATCAAGGGTGCGGTCTGGCAGGAAGTGCGCACGCATTTCCGGCCGGAGTTCCTGAACCGGATCGATGAAGTGGTGGTGTTCCACGCGCTCGACCAGAAGCATATCGAGTCGATCGCACGCATCCAGCTGCAACGCCTGCAGGCCCGCCTGGCCCGCATGGACATGACGCTGGAGGTGAGCGAGACGGCGCTGGAGAAGATCGCCAGCGCAGGCTACGACCCGGTGTTTGGCGCGCGTCCGCTCAAGCGGGCGATTCAGCAGCAGATCGAGAACCCGGTGGCCCGGGCGATCCTGGAAGGCAAGTTCGCCGCCAAGGATGTGGTGCCGGTGGATTATGTCGACGGGGAGTTCACGTTCGGGCGGAAGCTGGACTAAGGCTACCGTGGCTCGATCGACTGCCGGAGCACACAGGCGGTCGATCATGGTCAGGCCCCTGCGCTGCATCGCAGGGGCTTTTTTTCGTCTTGCCATCGCGCGTTGCGTGTAAGGCGGTCCCGTCCCGTGCAATTTTTTCACGCCACGATGCCGCGGGTCGTCGCCAGCCGCGCCGTTCCGCGCCATCCGCCGAGTGGCACACTTCTCGCGTTGCGGAAGGGTTGAGTTTCCGTACAAGGCGCTGCGCTGACGCAGCCCCATCCCCAAGGAGCCCTTCAATGACCGACAAGCCTTTCCTCTCTGACGTCAAGACATTGCGCGAGCGCGCCCGCAAGCACATCGACGATGGCGCCGTGACCGCGGGCTATGCCGCGGATCGCGATACCGTGCTGAAGCTGCTCAACGATGCGCTGGCCACCGAAATCGTCTGCGTGCTGCGCTATCGCCGACACTACTACATGGCCAAGGGGCCCAACTCGAAGAGCGTCGCCGATGAATTCCTGGCCCATTCCAATGAAGAACAAGGCCATGCCGACCAGATCGCCGAGCGCATCGTCCAGCTTGGCGGCGAGCCCGACTTCGCACCCGACGGCCTGACCAGCCGCTCCCATGCTGAATATGTGGCGGGTACTTCGCTGACGGAAATGATCAAGGAAGACCTGGTGGCCGAGCGCATCGCCATCGACAGCTATCGCGAGATCATCCAGTTCCTGGGAGAACGCGATCCGACCTCGCGCCGGATGATGGAGGGCATCCTGGCGGTGGAAGAGGAGCATGCCGACGAAATGGCTGACCTGCTCGCCCGCCAGGGCGGCTGAGGCGCAGGCGCGGCAGGCTGGCCCGCACTTGACCTTGATCAACCCCAGGTCGCAGGCAAGCCGATAACATTCGTCCTGTCATGGAGATGCGGGGGCGCTCTTCATGACTTGTCTACCCGTTTCCAGAACGGAAACTTCGCCCGCACCGGCTTGCCGGTGCGGGCGTTTTCTTTTTGGGGCGTGACCCATCATCCTCCTTCCGCTCAGCGATGCCGCATGCCCCGTGCGCCGGCATGTCCATATTTCCGTCCGATCTTATGCAAAAAACAGCAAAGGATCGGCGAAACCATTCGTTCCGTTCAGATAGCCCCCTCGGTAGTCTTGCTCCTGACACAAGTCCGCCACCCAAGGCGGACAAGGCAAGAGGCGCCTCGCGCCCATTCACGACACTGACGGGAGCAACACAAGATGATCCGCAAACTGGCTATCAGCCTGGCCGTACTTGGCGCCCTGAGCGCGGCGCAGACCGCTGCGGCCGCCAACCTGCTGAACGTTTCCTACGATCCGACACGCGAGCTGTATGTCGATGTCAATGCCGCCTTTGCCAAGGCCTGGAAGGCCCAGGGCGGCGACGCCGTGACCGTGCGCCAGTCGCACGGCGGCTCGGGCAAGCAGGCGCGCTCGGTGATCGACGGGCTGGATGCCGACGTGGTGACGCTGGCGCTGGGCTATGACATCGACGCCATCGCGGACAAGGGCCTGATCAAGCCGGACTGGCAGAAGCGCCTGCCGCACAACGCCTCGCCGTACACCTCGACCATCGTGTTCCTGGTGCGCAAGGGCAATCCCAAGGGCATCAAGGACTGGGGCGACCTGGTCAAGCCGGGCGTGCAGGTGATCACGCCCAATCCCAAGACCTCGGGCGGCGCACGCTGGAACTATCTGGCGGCGTGGGGCTACGCGCTGCGCCAGCCGGGCGGCAATGACGTCAAGGCGCGCGAGTTCGTGGGCGAGCTGCTCAAGCATGTGCCGGTGCTGGATTCGGGCGCGCGCGGCGCCACCACCACCTTTGTCGAGCGCGGCCTGGGCGATGTGCTGATCGCGTGGGAGAACGAAGCCATTCTGGCGATCAAGGAACTGGGCCCGGACAAGTTCGACATTGTCGCGCCGTCGGTGTCGATCCTGGCCGAGCCGCCGGTGGCGGTGGTCGACAAGGTGGTCGACAAGAAGGGCACGCGCAAGGCGGCCGAGGCCTACCTGCAGTTCCTGTACACCGACGAGGGCCAGGAGATCGCGGCCAAGAACTACTACCGCCCGATCTCGCAGAAGGTGGCGGCCAAGTACGCGGCCAACTTCCCCAAGGTGAAGCTGTTCACCATCGATGAAGCCTTCGGCGGCTGGCAGAAAGCCCAGAAGACCCACTTTGCCGATGGCGGCACGTTCGACCAGATCTACCAGCCCGGCAAGAAATAACCCACGAGACCGGCGCGCCGGGCCGCGTGGGGCGGCCGCGGCGCCGACCGGTCCATCAGAAGAAGGAAGCCCGATGTCCATCCTGACGCTCTCCGGCAGCCCGTCGGTCCAGTCCCGCTCCGGCCTGGTGCTGGCGCACCTGCGTGCCACGCTCGAGGCTGCCGGCGAACGCACCCGCCACCTCGACCTGCGCGAACTGCCGGCGGGTCCGCTGCTGGCGGCACGCGTGGACGACCCCGTCATCGCCGCCGCCACGCATGCCGTGTCCGAGGCGCAGGTGGTGGTACTGGCCACGCCGGTCTACAAGGCCGCCTACAGCGGCCTGCTCAAGGCCTTCCTGGACCTGCTGCCGCAGACCGGCCTGCGCGACAAGATCGTGCTCCCGATTGCCACCGGCGGCAGCCTGGCCCATGCGCTGGCGATCGACTACGCGCTGCGCCCGGTGCTGTCCGCGCTGGGCTCGCGCCAGATCCTGCCCGGCATCTTTGCCGTGGACCAGCAGATCGAATCCTTTGACGCCGCCGGCGTGCGCCAGGCGCGCTTCGATGCCGCGCTGTCCGCGCGCCTGGACGAGGGCGTGCTGCGCGTGCGCGATGCGCTGGCGCATTCCCGCATCGAGGTGCCGCTCGACGTGGTGCCCGGCGCCCTGGTCCAGCGTGCCGCCGCGATCGCGGTGGCCGAGCGATGTTCCGCCTGAACTGACTGATTGACTGAAGTGGCGCCGGCCTGCCCGGCGCGACGGCAGCGACGCCATGCCACCCGCCACGCGGGGCCGGCAGGGATGCGTGCTGCCGCAGCCATCCTGGACATCAATCCGGCCAGCAGGGCATTGCCCCGGGCCATGGAGGACATCGCATGACACTGACGAACCCGTTGCGCACGGCCAACCAGCGCCGCCGCCTGATTACCGCCGCGCTGGTGCTTGCCACCGGCCTGGCCTATGGGCTACTGCCCGGCCGCGCCGAAGCGCAGTCGAAGAACATCGACCCCAAGGTGCTGCGCATCGGCTACCAGAAGTACGGCACGCTGACGCTGCTGAAGGCGCGCGGCACGCTGGAAAAGCGTCTGGTGCCGCAAGGCATCACCGTCAAATGGACCGAGTTCCCCGCCGGCCCGCAACTGCTTGAGGGGCTGAACGTCGGTGCCGTCGATTTCGGCACCGTCGGCGAGGCGCCGCCGATCTTTGCGCAGGCCGCGGGGGCGCAGCTGGTCTACGTCGGCAATGAGCCGCCGGCGCCGGTGGCGGAAGCCATCGTCGTGCCCAAGGGCTCGGCGATCCGTTCGGTGGCGGAACTGCGCGGCAAGCGCGTGGCGCTGAACAAGGGCTCGAACGTGCATTACCTGCTGGTGCGCCAGCTGGAGAAGGCCGGCATCCCTTACAGCGAGATCCAGCCGGTCTACCTGCCGCCGGCGGATGCGCGTGCCGCCTTCGAGCGCGGCGCGGTCGATGCCTGGGTGATCTGGGACCCGTTCCTCGCCGCAGCCGAGAAGCAACTGGGTGCGCGCGTGCTCGCCGATGGCCGCGGCGCGGACGGCAAGAACGTGGTCAGCAACCATCAGTTCTACCTGGCCTCGCGCCCCTATGCACAAGCCAAGCCGGAGATCGTCAGCCTGATCCTGGACGAACTGGCCACGCTGGGCACCTGGGCGCAAAGCAACCCAAAGGAGGCCACCACGGTGCTGACCGGCGAAACCGGGCTGCCGGCCGATGTGCTTGAGCTCGCCGTTTCGCGCTTCTCGTACGGCGCACGCCCGGTCAGCGCCGGGGTGCTGGCCGAGCAGCAGCGCATCGCCGACGCCTTCCACTCGCTCAAGCTGATCCCCAGGCCAGTCAAGGTGGCCGATGCGCGCTGGGACGTGCCGCAGCAGCAGGCGAAGCGATAGCCACCTCCATCGGCAAGAACAATAGGACAACGACATGCAAGTATTCTGGTTCATCCCCACCCACGGCGACAGCCGCTACCTCGGCACTTCGGAAGGCGCGCGCGAGGTCAGCTTCGATTACCTGAAGCAGGTTGCCGTCGCCGCCGATACGCTGGGCTACGAAGGCGTGCTGATCCCGACCGGGCGCTCATGCGAAGACCCATGGGTGGCCGCATCGGCCCTGGCCGCCGTCACGCAGCGCCTGAAATTCCTGGTCGCGGTGCGCCCCGGCCTGATGGCGCCGACGCTGGCTGCACGGATGGCGGCAACCTTCGACCGCATCTCCAACGGCCGGCTGCTGATCAACCTGGTCACCGGTGGCGATACCGCCGAGCTGGAAGGCGATGGCCTGTTCCTGGACCACACCGCGCGCTACGAGGCCTCGGCCGAGTTCCTGCGCATCTGGCGCCAGGTGCTGGCCGCCAGCCATGACGGCGACAAGGTGGACTACGAGGGCAAGCACCTGAGCGTGAAGGGGGCCACCGTCCTTTATCCGCCGCTGCAGCAACCGCATCCGCCGGTGTACTTCGGCGGTTCGTCGGCGCCGGCGCATGCGCTGGCCGGCGAGCAGGTCGATACCTACCTGACCTGGGGCGAGCCGCCCGCTGACGTGGCGCAGAAGCTCGACGACGTGCGCCGGCAGGCCGCGCGTCATGGCCGCACGGTGAAGTTCGGTATCCGCCTGCATGTGATCGTGCGCGAGACCGAAGCCGCCGCCTGGGCTGCCGCGGACGACCTGATCAGCCGGCTCGATGACGAGACCGTGGCGCGTGCGCAAGCCGTGTTCGCCAAGATGGATTCCGAAGGGCAGCGCCGCATGGCCGCGCTGCACGCGGGCGGCGCGCGCCGCACGCGCGAGGCGCTGGAGATCAGCCCCAACCTGTGGGCTGGCGTTGGCCTGGTGCGCGGCGGTGCCGGCACCGCGCTGGTCGGCGATCCGCACACCGTGGCCGAGCGCATGCGTGAATACGCCGAGCTGGGCATCGACACCTTCGTGCTGTCCGGCTACCCGCACCTGGAAGAGACCTACCGCTTTGCCGAACTGGTGTTCCCGCTGCTGCCGCGCTCGGTGCGCGACAAGCTGCCGGGCAAGGTGCTGTCGGGCCCGTTCGGCGAAGTCATGGCGACTGGCATCGTGCCGCGCGCCGCGCAGAGCTGAGGGGAGGGCAACCATGAACGCTCCTCTATTGCAGCCGCTGCGCCAGGGACCTCGGGCGCTGGCGCGCGCGCTGGCTCCGTGGATCGTGCCGGTGCTGCTGATCGTTGTCTGGCAGCTGGCCTCGCAGAACGGCTGGCTCTCCAGCCGCGTGCTGCCGGCCCCGCTGGCCGTGGTGCAGGCCGCGTGGGAGCTGGCGCGCTCGGGCGACCTGTGGAAGCACGTCGGGGTCAGCACCTGGCGCGCGCTGGTGGGGTTTGCCATCGGCGGCGGGCTGGGCCTGCTGCTGGGGCTGCTGACCGGCACCTTCCGCACCGCGGCCACGCTGCTCGACAGCTCGCTGCAGATGGTGCGCAATATCCCGGCGCTGGCCTTGATCCCGCTGGTGATCCTGTGGTTCGGCATCGACGAGACCGCCAAGCTGTTCCTGGTGTCGCTGGGCGTGTTCTTCCCGGTCTACCTGAACACGTATCACGGCATCCGCTCGGTCGATACGGGGCTGGTGGAGATGGCGCGCAGCTACGGCCTGTCCGGCTGGCAGCTGTACCGCGAGGTCATCCTGCCCGGCGCGCTACCGGGCATCCTGGTAGGCGTGCGTTTCGCGCTCGGGTTGATGTGGGTGGTGCTGATCGTGGCGGAGACCATCTCCGCGCAATCGGGCATCGGCTACATGACCATGAACGCGCGTGAGTTCCTGCAAACCGACGTGGTGCTGGTGGGCATCCTGCTCTATGCGCTGCTGGGCAAGCTGGCCGACTGGCTGTCGCGCGGGCTGGAGCGCTACTGGCTGCGCTGGCATCCGGGCTACGCCGCGGCCTGACCGGCCCGTCGTCCCAATCAAGCAAGGAGATCGAGATGCAGATGTATCCGGTAGAGCAGGCTGCGCTGGTGGAACTGGAAGCGGGCCTCGCGCGCCGCGAGGCGGCACAGCCGGCGGCAGAGGCGCCGCGCAAGGCAGGTGGCGTGGCGCTGCACGTGCGCCAGGTGGTCAAGCGCTATGACGGCCGCGAAGTGCTGCACAACGTGGCGCTGGACGTGGCGCCGGGCGAGTTCCTGGCGATTGTCGGGCGCAGCGGCTGCGGCAAGAGCACGCTGCTGCGGCTGGTGGCGGGACTGGAAGCAGCCGATGGCGGCAGTATCACCGTCGACGGTGAATCCGCGGCGAAAGGCCGCGCGCGGCACGCCGACGTGCGCGTGATGTTCCAGGACGCAAGGCTGCTGCCGTGGAAGCGCGTGCTGGACAACGTCGCGCTGGGCCTGCCGCGCACACGCCGCGGTGAAGCCGCCGATGTGCTGGCGCAGGTGGGCCTGGCCGACCGCGCCAGGGAGTGGCCCGCGCGGCTTTCCGGCGGCCAGCGCCAGCGCGTGGCCCTGGCGCGCGCGCTGGTTCACCACCCGCAGTTGTTGCTGCTGGATGAACCGCTGGGCGCGCTGGACGCGCTCACGCGCATCGAGATGCAGGGGCTGATCGAATCGCTGTGGCGCCGCCTTGGCTTCACGGCGCTGCTGGTTACGCACGATGTGTCGGAGGCAGTGGCGCTGGCCGACCGCATCGTGCTGATCGAGGACGGCCGCATTGCCATGGATGAGCGCGTGGCGCTGGCGCGCCCGCGCGAACGCGGCGCGGCGGGCTTTGCGCAGCTGGAGGCCGCGGTGCTGCAGCGGGTGATGCGGCAAGCGCCGCAGGCGCAGGTACCGTCGCATGCAGGTGCGCATGCCGACCCGGCCGCCACGACCGCGCCGCTGAACGTGAGCTGGGCAGCGTGACCGTGCCACCCGCGGCAATGTGCGCCGCGCATATCGACAGGCCGTAATCTTCATTCGCTCGCGCGCGCTGACCTCCTATCATGAGCAGGCAGGCCGATGCGGTGCGACCGCACAGAGGGCGCATGGCGCGCCCGTCATCACTAATCCGACCAAGGGGCCGAGGGGCCCGGTCAACCCAAGGAATGCCATGCCAGGCGTGCATGAACCCGCGGGCGCAGTGCCTGCGCTCCAACGTTATCTGGAATCGCTGCCGCGCCAGCCGCTGGCTGACCGGCAATTGTGGCGCGACGCGCGCGGGCAGGTGCAGGGCCAGTTCTTCAACTGCTCGCTGACCAGCGCGTTCGAGCCGCTGGTGACGCTGGCAGACCGGCAGGTGGTGGCGCATGAAGGTTCGATCCACACCTACGCAGAGGACGGCGTGGGCCTGGCGGCATGGAAGCTGTTTGCGATGGCGGCCGACGACAACACCCTGGTGTCGCTGGACCGGCTTTCGCGCCTGCTGCATGCCATCAACTACTTTGCCGCCGAGGGCGAGCACAAGCTGGTGCTGAACGTGCATAACCGGCTGCTGGCCGCGGTCACCGATGACCACGGCGCTGCCTTCCGGCGCGCATTGCAGTCGCTGGGGCTGCCGCTGGAGCGCTTTGTGATCCAGGTGCCGGCCAGCGCCAATGACGACCTGGCATTGCTATTGCATGTCGTTGGCAACTATCGGCGCAACGGCTTCGCGGTAAGCCTGCAGGCGTCGGATCCGGCGGAAGCCGGTGCGCTGATGGCGCACGCGTTGCCGGACTGGCTCAAGCTGGACATGCGCCGCACCTGGACCGACCGCCAGCTGTCGGGCCTGCGTGCCAGCGCGGCCAACGCCGGCGTAACGCTGATCGGGCGGCGCCTGCAGAACGCCGAAAGCGTCGAGCGCCTGCAGGCCGCGGGCATCGGCCTGGGGCAGGGCGCCTTCGCCGGCGCGCCGGTCAGTGCGGCAGGGCTGCGCACAGGCCTGGCGAGCGCCGCGCATGCATTGGACAAGGAGGTGGTATGACCCAAGCGAACCGGCTATCCGGCGGCCATGGCACGCGCCTGGACATTCCGCGGCACCTGCAGGTGCTGACTGTACCGGGGCTGCACGGCAGCGGCCCGGGACACTGGCAGAGCCGCTGGGAGCAGCGCTTCCCCGACTGGCAGCGGGTGGAGCAGCACGACTGGTCGCGCCCCAGCCTGCCGCTGTGGGCCGAGCGCGTCTCCGAAGGCGTGATGCGCGCCCAGCGCGTGGCCGCGCGCGGCGCGGTGCTGGTGGCGCACAGCTTCGGCTGCCTGGCGTCGTTGCGCCAGGCGGCGCTGGATCCGGTCGGCATTGCCGGCGCATTGCTGGTGGCGCCGGCAGATCCGGACAAATTTGGCGTGGCGGCGCTGCTGCCGACCTACCGGCTGCCGTTCCCGACCATCCTGGTCGCCAGCCGCAACGACCCCTGGATGCCGCAGCGCACCGCTTTCAGCTGGGGCACGCTGTGGGGCAGTGAACTGGTCGATGCGGGCAGCCTGGGCCACATCAATGCCGATTCCGCACTGGGCGAGTGGCCTGAAGGCCTCGCGCTGCTCGATACCCTGATCCAGCGTATCGCGCAGGCAGGCGATACCGGCTCCATAAGTGAATCATCCGGCGCCTGGGAGTCGGGCATCGAGGTAGTGTCTACTATCCCTTATATCTAAACCGTCTAAGAAAATTCATAAAGATTCGTTCTGTTTATAAGGATGACTCTGCAGAATCTGTCTCGTAGGCCGGCGCAATATGCGCTGGCGTCATAAAGAACGGCCCGCCGGGGCCAGCCATCATGGTCCGGCGGCGCACCGCTCACAGACGAGACGACATGCCTCCATCCATTTCCCTCGCGGACACGCCGCCAGCCGCCCCTCGCGCCCCTGATTCCGGCGCCGCGCGCGCGCCGCGCAGGCCGTCTAGGCAGCGTTTTACGGTGCTGCCCGGCTTCGGCCTGTCGCTGGGCTTCACGTTGTTCTACCTGACGCTGATCGTCCTGATCCCGCTGTCGGCCACGTTCCTGAAGACCTTCACGATGACGTGGGACGCGTTCTGGACCTCGGTCACGGCGCCGCGCGTGGTGGCGTCGCTGCAGCTGAGCTTTGGCGCGTCGCTGGTGGCGGCCATCGTCAATACGGTGTTCGGGCTGGTGGTTGCCTGGGTGCTGGTGCGCTACCGCTTCCCGGGCAAGCGCCTGATCGACGCGCTGGTGGACCTGCCGTTCGCGCTGCCCACTGCGGTGGCCGGTATCGCGCTGACGGCGCTGTTTGCCGGTAATGGCTGGATCGGCCGCTATCTCGAGCCGCTTGGCATCAAGGTCGCGTTTACGCCGCTGGGCGTGGTGGTGGCGCTGACCTTTATCGGCCTGCCGTTCGTGGTGCGCACGGTGCAGCCGGTGCTGGAGGATGTTGAGCAGGAGCTGGAGGAGGCCGCTGCCAGCCTCGGCGCCAACCGCCTGCAGACTTTCCAGCGCGTGATCCTGCCCGCCATCCTGCCGGCGCTGCTGACGGGGTTTGCGCTATCGTTCGCGCGCGCCACCGGCGAGTACGGCTCGGTGGTCTTTATCTCCGGCAACATGCCGATGGTGTCCGAGATCGCGCCGCTGATGATCTATTCCAAGCTGGAGCAATACGACTACGCCGGCGCCACCGCGGTGGCGGTGGTGATGCTGGTGATTTCCTTCGGGCTGCTGCTGCTGATCAACCTGCTGCAGGCCTGGACGCGCCGCCATCAATCCGGTGTGCGCGCCGCGCTGGCACCTGAAGCGCCCGCCACGGGCAAGGAGTTCTGACATGGCCGGCGCAGTTGCGGGACGCCTGGGCGGGCAAGCCAACGCCCAGGCCCATCACAGGTTTGACGCTACCGGCGAAGCGCCGTGGGTACGCTACACGCTGATCACGGTGGCGGTGCTGTTCCTCACGCTGTTCCTGTTCGTGCCGCTGGCTTCGGTGTTCTATGAAGCCTTGCGCAAGGGCGTGCAGACCTACTGGGAAGCGTTGATCGAACCCGACGCACTCGCCGCGATCCAGCTCACGCTGACGGTGGCGGCGATCGCGGTGCCGCTGAACGTGGTGTTCGGCGTGGCGGCGGCCTGGGCCATCGCCAAGTTCGACTTCCGCGGCAAGAACCTGCTGATCACGCTGATCGACCTGCCGTTCTCGGTGTCGCCGGTGATTTCCGGCCTGGTCTACGTGCTGCTGTTCGGTGCGCAGGGCTGGCTGGGACCGTGGCTGGAAGCGCACGACATCAAGATCATGTTCGCGGTGCCGGGCATCGTGCTGGCCACCATCTTCGTGACCTTCCCCTTTGTTGCGCGCGAGCTGATCCCGCTGATGCAGGCGCAGGGCAGTGAAGAGGAAGAGGCCGCGATCGTGCTGGGCGCCTCGGGCTGGCAGACCTTCCGCCATATCACGCTGCCCAATATCCGCTGGGGCCTGCTGTATGGCGTGATCCTGTGCAATGCGCGGGCGATGGGCGAGTTCGGTGCGGTCTCGGTGGTATCGGGCCATATCCGCGGGCTGACCAACACCATGCCGCTGCATGTTGAGATCCTCTACAACGAGTACAACTTCGCGGCGGCCTTTGCGGTGGCTTCGCTGCTGACGCTGCTGGCGCTGGTCACGCTCGGCATCAAGACGCTGGTGGAATTGCGCGCCCGCAAGGAAACCGAAGAGGCTGCACCAGAGCGGCCGCTGGCAAGTTTGCAAGGACAAGCATCATGAGCATCCAGGTCAAGAACGTAGAGAAGCGCTTTGGCGACTTTGTCGCGCTGGACAACGTCTCGCTCGATTTCGACGAAGGCGAGCTGACCGCGCTGCTGGGGCCGTCCGGCTGCGGCAAGACCACGCTGTTGCGCATCATCGCCGGCCTGGAGCGCGCCGATGCGGGCCAGATCGTGCTGGCCGGGCGCGATGCCTCGGACCAGCATGTGCGCCAGCGCCAGGTGGGCTTTGTGTTCCAGCACTACGCGCTGTTCAAGCATATGAGCGTGTTCGAGAACGTGGCCTTCGGCCTGCGCGTCAAGCCGCGCGCCGAGCGCCCGAGCGAAGCGCAGATCCGCGACAAGGTGCGTTCGCTGCTGGAGTTGGTGCAGCTCGACTGGCTCGCCGACCGCTACCCGTCGCAGCTCTCCGGCGGGCAGCGCCAGCGTATCGCGCTGGCTCGCGCGCTGGCGGTGGAGCCGCGCGTGCTGCTGCTGGACGAACCGTTCGGCGCGCTCGATGCCAAGGTGCGCAAGGAGCTGCGCCGCTGGCTGCGCCGCCTGCACGATGAACTGCACGTGACCAGCGTGTTCGTCACCCATGACCAGGAAGAGGCGCTGGAAGTGGCCGACCAGGTGGTGCTGATGAACCGCGGCCACGTGGAGCAGTACGGCTCGCCCGAGGCCGTCTACAACCATCCGGCCACGCCCTTCGTGTTCGGCTTCCTCGGCAACGTGAACCTCTTCCACGGCCGGCTGGAAGTGGGCGAGAGCGGCGGCCTGCTGCATACCGGTGAAGCGGTGCTGCCGGTGGTCGGCAGCGGCCATGAAACCGCCGGCGACGCGGTGGCCTATGTGCGCCCCCATGACCTCGACCTGGAACGCTATTCGCCCGGCGCCGACGGCATTGCCGTGACGCTGCGCCGCGCGCTGACGCTGGGCCCGGTGGCGCAGCTTGAACTTGAACGTGAAGACAACCAGGACGTGATTGAAGTCGCGCTGCCGCTGGAGCGCTTCCGCCATGCGGGCTTCCGCGAAGGCGAACTGCTCGCGGTGCGCCCGCGCCAGCTGCGCGTGTTCACGCAACCGCGTACCACGTCCACCCAACAGGAAAAGGCGACGTCATGAACTTCCAGCAACTCCGATCGATCCGCGAGGCGGTGCGCCGCCAGTTCAACCTGACCGAAGTCGCCAACGCGCTCTACACCTCGCAGCCCGGCGTGTCGCGCCAGATCCGCGAGCTGGAAGAAGAACTGGGCGTGGAGATCTTCGAGCGCTACGGCAAGCGCCTGACCGGCCTGACCGAGCCCGGGCGCGAGATCGTGCGCATCGTCGAACGCCTGCTGCTGGAGGCCGAGAACCTGCGCCAGGCCGGCGACGAATACGCCGGCCGCCATACCGGCCGCCTGACCGTTGCCACCACCCACACCCAGGCACGCTATGCACTGCCGCGCGTGGTGCAGGCCTTCCGCCGCGAATACCCGCATGTGACGCTGGCACTGCAGGAGGCGTCGCCCACGCATATCGTTGAGCTGCTGCTGACGGGGCAGGCCGATATCGGCATCGCCACCGAGGCCCTGGCCACCGAGGCCGGGCTGACCTCGTTCGAGGCCTACAGTTGGCAGCACGTGCTGGTGGTCTCGCCCGGCCATCCGCTCACGCGCCTGCCCGAGCCCACGCTCGAAGACGTGGCCGGCTTCCAGCTCATCACCTATGACGCCGGCTTCACCGGCCGCCGCAAGATCGACAGCGCCTTTGCCGAGGCCGGCCTGCAGCCGGAGATCGTGCTGACCGCGCTGGACGCCGACGTGATCAAGACCTACGCCGAACTGGACCTGGGCGTGGGCATCATTGCCTCGATGGCCTATGACGAGCGCAAGGATTCCGGCCTGGTGCGGATCTCGGCCGACCACCTGTTCGCGCCCAACACCACCAGCGTGGCGGTGCGGCGGGGCGCCTACCTGCGCGGCTATGCGCACGCCTTTATCAACATGTTCGCGCCGCACCTGTCGCCCGACACCGTCAGCAGCGCGCTGTCCGAGCAGGAGCGCCAGGCCCTGGCGGCCTGATTCCGGCCTGGCTGTGGCCATCGCCAGGCGGCGCAGGGGGCACCCGGGCGCTGCCTGACAGCCGCCGTCCGCCCCGGCACGGTGCCGTTCGCGCCCCGTGCCCGCCGTTCGTCGCAAGAGACTTTCTTCGTGCCCGGGTGAGGGGTACATTCCTTGCACGTGCCCGCGGCTTGCCATCCGGCGAGCGCCGTACGTGTACCGCAGTGCAACAAAGTTTGCGCGCGGCCGCCGGTCTGCAAGGGCCGGACAAGGGAGACAGAGACGATCATGCGCGACGACGAACCGCTGCTGCGCTGGCAGTGGCGCGGCTATGCCCGCAACCACCAGCATCCCCGCAACCTGCTGCTGCATATCGTGGCCGTGCCGATGTTCATGGCCGGCACCGTGCTGGGCCTCTACGGCCTGTTGCGCCTGAGCCTGCCGGCGGTGGCGCTGGGGCTGGTGTGCATGGGCATGTCGATGGCCCTGCAGGGCCGGGGGCACCGGCTGGAAGCCCACGCGCCGGAACCCTTTGCCGGGCCGGCGGACATCGCCGGCCGCATCCTGGCCGAGCAGTGGATCACCTTCCCGCGCTATGTGCTGTCCGGCCAATGGTGGCGCGCGCTGGCCGGCCGGCGTGCCGGGCAGGGTGGCTGAGGTGGCCCGCGCTGCCCGCCTCATCACATTCCCGTTGCGCCAGGCTCAGTCCGCGCTAACATGAACGCCATGGACCGCTGCTTCTCCAACGTCGCCACCGCCATCCCCTCCCGGCTCAATATCCTCGGCCGCGACCTGCTGTTCGTGCTGTGCATGAACTCGGTGATCGCCATCAGCCTGAACTACGGCTTCCAGACCGGCGGCAGCCTGTGGCACAACTTTGTCTACAGCCAGCTGATCGGCTTGTCGATCTGGGTGCTGATCGACATTCCGCGCGTGGTGATCTGGTGGAACGACCGGCCGCGCCGCTGGCCCTTCCTGCTGCTGGCCGCCGCCGCGGTGCCCGCGGGCGTGGTGTTCGGCAGCTGGGCCACGCGCGTGGCGCTGGACCTGCCGCCCAAGTCGGCGGACGAAGCCGGCGGCATGCTGCGCATGTGCCTGGTGGTGGGCATGCTGGCCGCGGCCTCGATGATCTATTTCTACTGGTCGCGCGAGAAGCTCGCATCCCTGGAGCGCCAGGCCGCGCTGGACGCCCTGCAGCGCGAGGAAGCCGAAAAGCAGCTGGTGCGCGCACAGCTGATGGCGCTGCAGGCGCAGATCGAGCCGCATTTCCTGTTCAACTCGCTGGCCAACCTCGACGGGCTGATCGCCACCGACCCGCCCGCCGCGCGCCAGCTGCTGCAGCGCCTGATCGGCTTCCTGCGCATGTCGCTGGCGCATACCCGCGCCGAGCAATGCACGCTGCGGCAGGAGTTCGAGCTGCTGCGCAGCTACCTGGACATCCAGGGCATGCGCTTCGGCCAGCGGCTCTCGTTCGACATCGACCTGCCGCGCGAACTGGCGAAGGTGGAGATCCCGCCCATGCTGATCCAGCCGCTGGTGGAAAACGCGGTCACGCACGGCATCGAGCCCTGCATGATCGGCGGCCATATCCGGCTGTCGGCGCGCGCGGCCGGCGACAATGCGGTGCAGGTCATCATCGCCGATACCGGCGTGGGCTTCGGTCATGCCTCGGGCAAGGGCTCGGGCCTGGGCATCACGCATGTGCGCGAGCGGCTGGCGCGCATCTTCGGCGCGGCGGCCTCCATGCAGATGGAGGAGAACACCCCGCGCGGCGTGGTGGTGCGGCTGACGCTGCCGCTGGAGCGCCCGGCCGAAGCGCCCACCCTGACCCAGACAGTCACCAGCGTGCCGGAGGGCATGCCAGTATCGGCCCCAGCCATGCAACGGCTCTGAGGCGCCCCGCCTGCCAGCAAGCCTGACAAGACGAACGGCTGGCACCGCCCGTGGCGGTGCCGCTGACAACGCCAGGACCCATCCACCACCCCAACGCCCCCATGACCCCGACCCTTCTGATCGCCGACGACGAAGCGCTGCTGGCGCGCGTGCTGGAATCCGAACTGATGTCGCTGTGGCCCGAGGCCCGTATCGTTTCCGTGGTCCACGACGGCGTGGCCGCGCTGGCGGCGGCGCGCGAGCACCAGCCGCGCGTGGCCTTCCTGGATATCCGCATGCCGGGCATGAGCGGCATGGATGTGGCGCGCGAACTGATCGAATTCGACACCCCGCCACTGGTGGTCTTCGTGACCGCATACGACCAGTTCGCGCTGGAGGCGTTCGAGCGCGCCGCGGTGGACTATGTGCTCAAGCCGGTCCAGCGCGAACGGCTTGAGGCCACGGTGCAGCGTCTGAAGGACCGCCTGGCCGGCCCCGCCGACGATGAAGACACCGAGGCCGAAGCCTCGATCGCGGAGACGGACCGGCTTGGCCAGCTGCTGGCGCGGCTGGAATCGCTGGAGCACGCCACGCCAGGCCCGGGCGGCGCGCCGCAGCGGCAGTACCTGCGCTTTATCAAGGCACTGGTGGGGCAGGAGGTGCGTATCATCCCGGTGGACGAAGTCATCTACCTGGAGGCCACCGACAAGTACGTCAACGTGGTCTCCGGCGCCGGCGAAGCGCTGATCCGCACCAGCCTGCGCGAGCTGACCCAGCAGCTGGACCCGGAGCGCTTCTGGCAGGTGCACCGCGGCACCGTGGTCAACATCACCTGCGTGGCCAGCGCGGTCAACCAGTCGCTGGGACGGCTGTCGCTGCGGCTGCGCGACCGTCCTGAACTGCTGCCGGTGGCGCGACAGTACGCGCACCTGTTCAAGCAGATGTAAGCGCGGTTGGCGGGAGGCGTGGCCGCCACCTGGCTGCAGAGGACAGGGGTTTTCCTCTATGATGCGGGCTTCGGCCCGTATTTTTTTGGGCTGCCGCCTTCCGTCCTGCCGCATAGCCCCTGCCACCAGCGCCATGTCCACCGCCGCACTCGATCCCACGCGCAACCCTCTTCGTCATGACGCCCAGGTGATCGGGCTGGTTGGCCTGGCTCACGGGGTCTCCCACTTCTACCACCTGCTGCTGGCTCCGCTGTTCCCATGGATCAAGGCGGAATTCGGCCTGAGCTATGCCGAGCTGGGCCTGCTGATGACGGTGTTCTTCGCGGTCTCGGCGGTGGTGCAGACCGCGTCCGGCTTTGTGGTCGACCGCTTCGGCGCGCGGCCGGTGCTGTTTGCCGGGCTGGCCTTCCTGGGCGCCGCGGCCTTGCTGCTGTCGACCAGTTCCGGCTACGCCGCGCTGCTGTTCGGCGCGGCCGTGGCGGGGCTGGGCAACGGCGTATTTCACCCGGCCGACTTCACGCTGCTGAACAAGCATGTGTCGCAGCCCCGGCTGGGACACGCGTTTTCGGTTCACGGCATTTCCGGCAACCTGGGCTGGGCGGCGGCGCCGCTGTTCCTGGTGGCGATCGCCAACCTCGCCAGCTGGCGCGTGGCGCTGGCGGCGGCCTCGGCAGTCGCCTTTATCGTGCTGGCCGTGCTGGTTGTGCTGCGCCATGTGCTGGACCCGCGCGAAGTGCAGGGCGCCGTGGGCCGGCCCGCGGCCAAGGCTGCGGCCGGGGTGGCCACATCCGGCGGCAGCGTGCTGGGCTTTCTGCGCCTGCCGCAGGTGTGGGTGTGCTGGGCCTTCTTCCTGCTGACCACGTTCTCCGCGGCCGGCATCCAGAGCTTTGCCCCGACCGCGCTGACTTACCTGTACGGCATGCCGTTCACGCTGGCGACCGCGTCCTACACCATCTACATGCTGTGCAGCGCCGGCGGCATGATCGTCGGTGGCTTTGCCGCCGGCCGCACCAGCAACCATGACCGGCTGATCGCGGTGAGCTTCACGGTATCGGGGCTGATGGCGGTGCTGGTCGGGTTGAACCTGGTGCCGGCGCTGCTGGTGCCGGTGCTGATGGGCGTGATCGGCTTTGGCGCCGGTACCGCCGGGCCGTCGCGTGACCTGCTGGTGCGCGCCGCCGCCCCCGCCGGTGCCACCGGGCGCGTCTATGGCGTGGTCTACTCGGGCCTGGATATCGGCCTGGCGTGCGGCCCGCTGTTCTTCGGTGCGCTGATGGATGCAAAGCTGCCGGCCTGGGTGTTCTTCATGATCGGCGGTTTCCAGCTGCTGTCGATCTTCACCGCGGTGACAGTGGGCAACGGCAACCGCTCGCGCCGCGGCGCGGCGGCGGGCCAGGCGGAGGCCGCCTAGCCCGGGCCGGGCCACCCAAGCACCGCCTTCCGAATTCGATTGCCTGAGGATGCTTTCATGTCAATGACGCCGGCCAACACCACCCAGCCTGACGATTCCGAACACGGCACGCCGCTGCCGGGCGGCCATATCCTGGTCGATGCGCTGCTGGCGCACGGCGCCGAGCTGGCCTTCGGCGTGCCGGGCGAAAGCTACCTGGCCGTGCTCGACGGCTTCCACCGCCGCCGCGATCAGTTGCGCTTCATCATCTGCCGCCAGGAGGGCGGGGCCGCGGTGATGGCCGAGGCCTACGGCAAGCTGACCGGCCGCCCCGGGCTGGCCTTCTGCACGCGCGGGCCGGGCGCCACCAATGCCAGTATCGGCGTGCACACCGCCTTCCAGGACTCGACGCCGATGATTCTGTTCATCGGCCAGGTCGGCACCGACTTCATGGACCGCGAGGCCTTCCAGGAAATCGACTACCGCCGCATGTTCGGCCAGATGGCCAAGTGGGTGGCGCAGATCGACCGGGTCGAACGCATCCCCGAATACATTGCGCGCGCCTACCAGACCGCCACCTCGGGCCGTCCGGGCCCGGTGGTGCTGGCGCTGCCCGAAGACATGCTGGCGCAGACTGCGGTAGTGCCGCAGCTGCAGGCCTACCAGCGCGTCATGAGCTGGCCCGGCGAGGTCGACCTGGCGCGGCTGGCCGAGATGCTCGACGCCGCCGAGCGTCCCTTCGTGCTGGCCGGCGGCAGCGGCTGGACGCCGCAGGCCTGCGCCGACCTGCAGGCCTTTGCCGAGCGCTTCGCGCTGCCGGTGGGCTGCGCCTTCCGCGGCCAGGACCTGTTCGACAACTGCCATCCCAACTACGCCGGCGATGTCGGCATTGGCATCAACCCAGCGCTGGCCGAGCGCGTCCGCAATGCCGACCTGGTGCTGGCCATCGGCCCGCGCCTGGGCGAGATGACCACCGGAGGCTACGCGCTGATCGCCGCGCCGCGGCCCGCGCAAAAGCTGATCCACGTGCACGCCGGCGCCGAGGAGCTGGGCAGCGTCTACCAGGCCGACCTGATGGTCCAGGCGTCGATGCCGGCCATCGCCGCGCGCCTGGCCGGCCTGCAGCCCACGGCCGAGCCGCGCTGGCAGGCGTGGACAGAAGCCGCGCACGCCGACTACGAACGCTACCTGCAGCCGCCCCCATTTACGGGACAGGGGGTCGACATGGCCGAAGTCATCCGCACGCTGGACCAGCTGCTGCCGGCCGACGCGGTCGTGACCAATGGCGCCGGCAACTACGCCGGCTGGCTGCACCGCTATTTCCACTATCGCCCGTTCACCAGCGGCGGCCGCGGCCAGCTGGCCCCGACCAGCGGCGCGATGGGCTATGGCGTGCCGGCGGCGGTCGGCGCCAAGATCGCGTTCCCGCAACGCACCGTGGTGGCGCTGGCCGGCGATGGCTGCTTCCTGATGAATGGCCAGGAACTGGCTACGTCGATGCAATACCAGGCGCCGGTGATCTTCATCGTCGTCAATAACGGCATGTACGGCACCATCCGGATGCACCAGGAACGCGAATACCCGACCCATGTCTCGGGCACCGAGCTGCACAACCCCGACTTTGCCGCGCTGGCGCGCGCCTATGGTGCGCGCGGCGCCACCGTGACCACGACCGAAGCCTTTGCCCCGGCACTGCGCGAGGCATTGGCCGCACCGGTATCCACGCTGATCGAGATCCAGGTGGACCCGGACGTGATCACGCCGCGCACCACGCTGAGCGCCATCCGCGCGCAGGCGCTGGCCAGCCAGCAACAGTGAGGCCGAGCGGCCCGACCGGATACTTTCTTGCCTATCAGGAGACCATCGATGAAGCCTGTCACCACCGACCTGTGCGACGCGCATGAAGACCACCTTGCCGACGGCACCCTGCGCGTGATGGCGCCGGTGTTCCGCGCCTTCGGCAAGCAGGGCGCCTTTGCCGGCCCCGCGGCTACGCTCAAGGTGTTCGAAGACAACTCGCTGGTGCGGACCGCGCTGGAAGCGCCGGGGCAGGGCCGCGTGCTGGTGATCGACGGTGGCGGCTCGCTGCGCTGCGCGCTGGTGGGCGGCAACCTTGGCCTGCTGGCCGAGAAGAACGGCTGGGTCGGCATCGTCGTCAACGGCTGCATCCGCGATACCGCCGAGCTGGACGTGTGCGACATCGGCATCCGCGCGCTGGCCGTGCATCCGCAGAAAAGCCAGAAGCGCAACGTTGGCGAAAGCGACGTCGCGGTGCAGATGCCCGGCGCAGTGGTGCGCCCGGGCAACTGGATCTACGTCGACGCCGACGGCGTGCTGGTCTCGGACGAAAGGCTGGGGAACTGAGCATGCCGCGCGTCTTTGTCTACGGCACGCTGCGCGCCGGCGAGGTCAACGACCTGAACGCCGCCGCGCAGCGCCACGGCATTGCCGCGCCCACGCTGCTGGGCACGGGTACGGTGGCCGGCAGGCTCTATGACTTCGGCACCTATCCCGGCCTGGTGCTGGACGCCAGTGGCGGGCCGGTCGTGGGCGATCTCTACGAGATCGCCGACGCGCTGTTGCCGGTGCTCGACGAGATCGAAGAGGTTTATCCCGGCCAGGCCACGCTGTTCGTGCGCGAGGAACGGGCCGTGTTGCACAACGGCCAGCCTGTCGCCTGCCTGCTGTATCCGGTGGCCGAGTCCGCGGTGGCCACGCTGCCGCGCATCGACAGCGGCAACTGGGTGGCCTATCGCCGCGCACGCGATGCTGCCGCGGCCTGAGCCCCGGCTCGTTTCAAACGGACGGCGCCCATTCGCGGCGCCGTTTGCTTTTGCGTAGCATGGCCGGCGATGACATCGAACAATGGAATCGACGGCCATGAACGCTCCGCAATCCCTGCCGCCGCAGGTCTTCCCCCGGCAGTGCTTTATCCACGCCGGCGACGTGCGGCTGTACGCCACCAGTTGGGGCGAGCCCGGGCCAGGGCGGCCCACCATCGTCCTGGTGCACGGCTATCCCGACAGCAGCGAGGTCTGGCACGACGTGGCGGCGCAGTTGGCGGGGCGCTTCCACGTGGTGGCCTATGACGTGCGCGGGGCAGGGCGCTCAACCGCGCCGCACGCGACTGACGCTTACCGGCTGCAGAAGCTTGCCGATGACTTCATCGCAGTCATCGACGCGGTCTCGCCGCAGCGCCCGGTGCACCTTGTCGGCCATGACTGGGGTTCGATCCAGAGCTGGGAGTTCGTGACCGATGCTCGGCTGCAAGGGCGCATCGCCTCATTCACCTCATGCTCTGGTCCCTGCCTGGACCACGCGGCAATCGGCTTGCGCGAACTGCGCGGGCAGCGGTCGCTGGCTGCGTTGGGCAAGACCCTGCGGCAGCTCGCAGCATCGTGGTATATCGGCGCCTTCCACCTGCCGTGGCTGCCTGAGCTGACCTGGCGGCTGTGGCTCGGCCGTGCGTGGCCGCGCTACCTGCGCCTGACCGAGGGCCTGCGCACGGGGCCCAGCCCCACACAAACAGCCGACGGTTGCCATGGTGTGCGCTTGTACCGTGCCAACTTCCTGCCCGTACTGCGTGCCCCGCGCCACTGTCATGCCCATGCGCCGGTGCAGGTGATCGTGCCGTTGCATGACCGGTATGTGAAGCCGGCGCTAACTGAAGACGTGCACCGCTGGACCACGCAACTCTGGCGCCGCACCGTGCCCGCGCACCATTGGCTGCCGCTGGCCGACGCCCAGGGGTTTGCCATCATGGTGCGGGAATTTGTCGAGCATATGGAAGGGGAGCCGGCCTCACCGGCGCTGCTGGCCGCTCGCCTGCGCTAGCGGAGGCAGCGCATCCTGCGCATATTTCACGATGTGGAAAGATGTTTTGGACCGCAAAAATACATGGTTTGCGGAGCACAAGACCATTTCTCATGATGGAAGATCATTTCCTGCATCGTGAAATAAAATCTATAAACCATTGAATTATTGGAAGAAAAAAACTAAGCGGGGATTGCAGATCAAGGTTGTTGCAACGCGGGAGGGTTCTCTACACTCTTATATAAGACACATGACATGAGGCGCGAAAAACAGCAGGCGACGCAGCCACCGCGACGTAGCCCAGGTCAGGTGATCAACAGATTCTCAGCCATCCCCGCATCATCAGGAGAGTGACCATGACCCGCCAAGAACAGATCCAGGCCCTGCAGAAAGACTGGGATACCAATCCCCGCTGGAAAGGGATCAAGCGCAATTTCACCGCCGAAGACGTGGTGCGCCTGCGTGGTTCGGTCCAGGTCGAGCACACCCTGGCCCGCCGCGGTTCCGAGAAGCTGTGGAACCTGCTGCACACGGAGCCGTTCGTCAACTCGCTCGGCGCGCTGACTGGCAACCAGGCCATGCAGCAAGTGAAGGCCGGCCTGAAGGCTATTTACCTGTCGGGGTGGCAAGTCGCAGGCGACGCCAACCTGGCCGGTGAAATGTACCCCGACCAGTCGCTATACCCGGCCAACTCGGTGCCGCAAGTCGTCAAGCGCATCAACAACACCTTCCAGCGCGCCGACCAGATCCAGTGGAGCGAAGGCAAGGGCGACACCGACTTCTTCGCCCCGATCGTGGCGGATGCCGAAGCCGGCTTCGGCGGCGTGCTTAACGCTTTCGAGCTGATGAAGTCGATGATCGAAGCGGGCGCCGCCGGCGTTCACTTCGAAGACCAACTGGCTTCGGTGAAGAAGTGCGGCCACATGGGCGGCAAGGTGCTGGTGCCGACCCGCGAAGCCGTCGCCAAGCTGACCGCCGCGCGCCTGGCCGCCGACGTCTCGGGCGTGCCGACCCTTGTGATCGCCCGTACCGACGCCGAAGCCGCGGACCTGCTGACCTCGGACGTGGACGACAACGACAAGCCGTTCTGCACCGGCGAGCGCACCGTGGAAGGTTTCTACCGCGTGCGCAACGGCCTGGAGCAGTCGATCTCGCGCGCCCTGGCCTACGCCGAAGTCGCTGACCTGGTGTGGTGTGAAACCGGCAAGCCGGACCTCGAGTTCGCCAAGAAGTTTGCCGAAGCCGTGCACGCCAAGTTCCCGGGCAAGATGCTGGCCTACAACTGCTCGCCGTCGTTCAACTGGAAGAAGAACCTGGACGACGCCACCATTGCCAAGTTCCAGAGGGAACTGGGCGCGATGGGCTACAAGTTCCAGTTCATCACGCTGGCCGGCTTCCACTCGCTGAACTACTCGATGTTCAACCTGGCATACGGCTACGCCCGCAACCAGATGAGCGCGTTCGTGGAACTGCAGGAAGCCGAGTTCAAGGCCGCCGAGAAGGGCTTCACCGCGGTCAAGCACCAGCGCGAAGTCGGCACCGGCTACTTCGACGCCGTGACCCAGACCATCGAAGGCGGCCAGTCGTCGACGACCGCACTGAAGGGTTCGACCGAAGACGAGCAGTTCTTCGAAGACAAGAAAGTGGCCTGACTCTCCTGGTCACCCCCGCCGGAACGTGGGTCCGGCGGTTAAGGAAGGCGTGCGACCATCACGCCTTCTGATTTAGGCGCCGCGCCGTTCTCTCTCAGGGACGGCGCGTTTTTTTATTTTCCAATGCTGGGGCGGGTTAGCGGGTAGCTGTTCAACGGGTGTTCAAAACTCAAACTCCATGCAGAGTTACCGCCCAAGCCTGGCCGGGTTCACGCCGGCTATTTAGAAGCCTGACGCGGGACAGGTCAATGCCCGCATCTTCCAGAGCGGCGCGCATTCTCAAGTTATGTGTGCCGCCCCTTTTGCTTCGTGCCTTACCGCCTTTTCAATTCTTCACAATTGGAAAGTTCTGAAGCGTCAGCGCAGTCCATGTGTCCGCACGTCTTTGCGGAATAGGGATCCTAACGCGATTTCAGTCTTGCTTAATTCTGTTTTCAGGCGTTTTGGGCTGCGTAATTAGGAATCGTCTGATTTATTCCCCACTTCGCTGCTCCTATTATCGAGGCCGCGTTGCTGCACTCTCATTGGCTGGTCGATGGACGACCGAGCCACTGGCTGCTGACGGCGGCGACAGTCCACTTTCCACGGAGCGTGATTGCATGGGTAGCCGATTGCGGTTTTCCTTCCGTACCGTCACCGTTTCCGGCGACGGTCTGCCGGAACTGTTGGGGCAGCCATTGCTGCTGTTCTCCAAACTGTCCGGCACCGAGAGTATCAATTCCCTGTTCGAATACGAACTGGAACTGAAGACGCCCGACGAACGCAACGTGCTATACGGGCCGGCGGGTGACTTTGATATGGAGGCCATGCAAGGCAAGGAGTTGACCGTCAGCATCGAGCTGGACGGCTCCGGCACCGGTCCGGATGGCGGCTTCGGCAGCGGCAAGAGAGAGATTACCGGCCTCGTCACGGACGTACGCGGCCCCTACTACGAACACGAACGCATCCTGTACCGCCTGACCCTGCGCCCGTGGCTGTGGCTGGCCACGCTCACCAGCACCATCCGGCCTTATCAGAACATGACTGTGCTGGAAATCGTAGAGGCGGTGCTCAGCAAATACACTTTCCCGGTCGAGCGCCGCCTGCTGGATAGCCAGTATCCCAAGCGCCGATTTCAGATGCAGGCCGGCGAGACGGACTACCAGTTCGTGCGCCGCCTGCTCGCGGAATGGGGTGTGAATTTCCACTGGGAGCATTCGGACGGCCACCACCGCATGGTGTTGACCGATGGCAATGGCGCTTTCCGGAATATCCCCAGCCCTGCCTACCATGCCATCAGCTGGTATCCATCCTCGGACCGGGCGGACGAGGAACACCTTCACGAATTCGAGGTGCGCGACCGGCTCGTCTCGGGGGCCTGGGCGCAAGGCGATTACGACCACAACCAACCGCGCGCCGACCTCAATGTCTGCGCCGCCGACCCGCGCGACACCGGCCACGCGACCTATGAGCTGTATCACTGGCCGGGCGATTACGCCGAACCCAAGAGCGGCAACGATGCCCGCAAGGAAGGCGAGATGCTGGCGCGCATCAACATGGAACGCCTGCGGCAGCACGGCGTACGGACGCGCGGCAAGGGCAATGTGCGCGCGATGGCGTCGGGACACACCTTCACCCTCAAGCGATTCCTGCGCACCAAGGCCAACCGCGAGTACCTGATTTTCGCCACGCACCTGCTGATCGAGGACGTGGGCGAGTTCGCCGGCAGCGGCCAGTCCTGGCGCTGCGAAGTCGAATTCGAGGCGCAGCCCACTAGCGAAATCTTCCGGCCAGAACTGGTCGAAAAGCCTTACATCGGCGGCCATCACAAAGCCAGGGTCGTCGGCCCAGCCAATCAGGAAATCTGGTGTGATGACCTGGGAAGGGTGCGCTGTCAATTCGTCTGGGACCGCTATGGCAGCTACGACGAGAATAGCTCCTGCTGGATTCGCGTCACCGGCTTTTCCTCCGGCGACCGCTTCGGCAACACGCACCTGCCTCGCATCGGCCAGGAAGTCATTGTCAGCTATGAGGGTGGCGACCCGGACCGGCCCATCATCATGGGACCGGTCAATAACCGGCTGAACCTGCCGCCGTGGGATCTGCCGAGCCAGCATGCCTTGTCCGGCTACCAGAGCAAGGAACTGTTCGGCGAAGGCCGCAACCACACGCTTTACGACGATACCCAGGGCCAGCAGCAGGTGCAGGTCGCGTCGGACCACCAGAACAGCCTGCTGGCGCTGGGCCACAACGTCCGCGTCAACGATTGGGAGGGGCGCAAGGACAAGCGCGGCGAAGGCTTTGAGCTTCGAACCGATGCGCATGGAGCACTGCGTGCCGCACTCGGCATGCTTATCACCACCTTCTCGCGCCGGAACGCCGAAGGCAACATGATGAATGTCAGCGATGTCATTCAACTGATGCAAAAGGCCCTGGATATCGCCAGCACCATGGGCGACAAGGCGACCGAGGCGCAGGCGCAGGATGGCGAACAGCCCGACATTGCAAGATTGCTGGAAAAGCAGCTTGAGCAAATCAAGGGCGGTGGCGAGCTGAAGGAGTTCACGGCGCCGCACCTGGTATCAGCGAGCCCCGCTGGCATTGTCTCGACCGCAGCGGGTTCCACGCACATCGCCAGCGGCACGCATACCGCGTTGACTACCGGGGAGCACCTGTCCGTGACCACGGGCGGGGGCTTCTTTGCCAGCATTCGCAAGGCACTGCGTCTGTTCGTATATGAAGCCGGCATGAAGCTGGTTGCCAACATGGGCGACATCGACCTGCAAGCTCTCAAGAACAATATCAACCTGTTGGCAAAGCTTGAAATCAACGCCACTGCCGGGAAGATCAGCCTAAAGGCAAAGGAAGTGCTGCTCGACGGCGGTGGCAGCTACATCAAGCTGACCGAAGGCGGCATTGAGAACGGCACCAATGGCGGGTGGATCGTGCACGCGGCCAGCAAGAACCTGACCGGTCCCAGCAGTCTTCCGGTGGAGCTAAAGGCGAGGCAAGTCTGCCTGGAATGCCTGCTCAAGGCGGCCGCACGCAATGCCGCCGTGGTTCCTCGATAAATAACCAGGAACAGCAGCTCGATGACAGAAGAAGAAAGCGCAGTTCATATCTACGTGCTGGCCGATGGCGCCGTGCATCCGACTCGCATTGGTGCATTGCTGCGCGAATCGGGCGCCGATTTTCGAAATGTGTATGCCGGCCTGCCCGAAGCCGATGCCGGCGACGCCTGCCTGTTCCTGGCGCGGGTGGACGATCCCAAAGCACCCTGGCTGGCGCAATTCGACGCGATGGATTTGTGGGCGCCATGCTTCACGCTCATCTGGAGCCGCGTGGACATTGACCGTCTCGCCCGTCATTTGCATCAGTTTCTCGTTGCGGACATTGGCGAAGGCATGACCGCCCTGATTCGCTACTACGACCCGCGCAACCTGCTGGTGACGATGGAAGTCTGGGGCGACGACATCGTGGAACGGATCATGCGACCCATTCAGCAATGGAAATACCGCGGCTACAGCGACGAATGGCAGTGCATTGACGGCCCGATGGAGGGCGAGAGCACACAGGAAACGCCGCTGTCCATTCAGCTCAGCCAGGAGCAACTGGACCGACTGACCGAACACTGCGAGCCGGATCAGTTGCTCGCGGCGCTCGCAGAGGATGGCGTGGTGGATGGGGCAGGTCCCTATCTCACGCGCTTCATGGATTTTCTGCCCCGTTATCAGCGTGCCGCCGAGTGGGGGCTGACAGAGCCAGCGGATCGAATGTACTTCTGCGAACTCTCGTACCGATACTGCCGCGACTTCGACGCCCACGATGAAATGCGACGCGCCTTGGAAGAACGTGCTCGTTCCGGGCAAGCCATGATCGCCTGCGCGGATGGGGTGCATCCATCCGTCTGGGAGCAGTTGGCGAAAAATGCAAAGCGGGAGGTCAACGCATGAAATCCTTGTTCGTGTCGGCCTTGATGGCGATATGCCTCGCGATTCTGCCAGGCTGCAATGAAAGCACTGTCGTTGGAGCTCACTCAAACGACGATCCTGACGCCATGATGTCAGGCGATGTTGAGGGCCTGAACTACACCCCTTACTACGTTGACAGGTTCATCATAACGGGACATGACAATGGCATCGAAGGTGGCGGGCCAAACATCGATCCGGCAAGGCCTGACCATATTCCCGCACAGAGTGGTGGCGCTTGCTGTGGCACGTTTCCTGTCCACTGGCGTCCTGGGTTGAAGGTCACGGTGCGCTGGATTGCCAACAAGAAGCTCGATGGGCACGCTTGGGGTTCCTGGTATAAGGCGGATGCCGAGGTTGCGGAGTATGGCCTGCGCACAGGGGGGATGTTTGTCATTTTCCTGCCAGGGGACCGCATCAAGGTCATGGTACGAGACGGCAATGCGAACGGCCATAACAGCGTTGCTATTCGGCCGGCTGACGATGATTCCTACGTTGCCGTTGGTAAGGTGGACGATGAGGCGAATCGTGAGGAAGAGGAAAGACACCTCAGGAATTTCGGCAGCGTAATTAAAGCAGATCCATCAATTGGAGATTTAAGGCAATGAGCATATCGCGATGGCCTGAAATTGGAAGCGAGTGTTCGTTTCGGGGGAATTATGATCGCCTGCGCGGATGGGGTGCATCCATCCGTCTGGGAGCAATTGGAAGAAGATTCGAAATGGGAGGCCAGCGCATTAAATCCCTGTTCGTGTGGGCTTTGATGGCGGTGTTCCTTGCCTGCCTGTCGGGATGCGAGCCCCATGCAATCCAGCCAGTCGATGACCCGAACGAGATGCAAGACGGCGGCGTTAGCGGACTGAACTATACCCCTTACTATATCGCTACCTTTGGCATTGCCGGAGACAATGGAATATCAGGGGCTGGCCCAAATATCTCACCGGCCACTCCGAGTAATACGCCAACCGGTGGGGGTGGGGAAATGTGCTGTATTTCGTTTCCGAAGAAATGGCGGCCGGGCTTGAAAGTAAGCGTTCATTGGATAGCCAATAAGAAGCTCGATGGTAATGCTTGGGGTTCCTGGTACAAGGCTGATGCGGAGATTGCAGAGTACGGGCCGAGGGCAGGTGCCATGTTTGTCATTTTCCTGCCTGGGGATCGCATCAAGGTCATGGTGCAGGATGAAAATGCAAACGGCCATAACAGCCTTGCAGTTCGGCCGGCAGATAGCGACCCCTATATTGCTGTAGGGAAGGTGGACGATGAAGCGAATCGAGAGGAGGAGGCAGCGCGCTTAGTAAGATTTGGCGAGGTAATCAAAGCGGACCCATCTATTGGAGACTTGAAACAATGAGCGTATTGCGATGGCCGGAGAAGATGCCAGAGGGCGGGCTGCTGTCGAAAGGCAAGGACGCCTATGATCTAGGCAAGGGGAAAGTCCGCGACCCCCACGCGGGATGCGAACAGATCCTGCATATCAGCCTGTTTTTCGATGGCACGAACAACAACGACGACGAGAGTAACAAAGCGTTTCGGGACTCCAAGTGGAAGGCTCACACAAATGTAGCCCGGCTCCATGCGGCCGCACGAGAAGAGCATACGTATGGCATCTATCGATACTACATCGCCGGTGTCGGCACGCCACTTCCGGAAGTTGGGGAAACCGAGTACTCCTCAATTGGCAAGGGGTTCGCTGTTGGCTATGGGCGTCGTTGCGTGTGGGCTTACACGCGCGTCCTGAATGCCGTCTATCAAGCAATTGCGGGTTCTGATGCTATTCTGATTGACAATATTGAAGCCAAGGCGCTTTGCCTGGCTGCTGCTGATGGCTTCCGGCCGTTCTCCAGTGTCTTCGACATGAAGCACAAGAAGCTGGCCGGCATGCAGCGGGATCGTAAGCGGGACAGCCATCGCAACAAGATGGTCAAGCAGGTGTGGATCAACGCCTTCGGCTTCTCGCGGGGGGCAGCCGGGGCGCGTTCGTTCATTGGCAAGCTAACCCGCGACTGGGCACCCGGCGGTAAGATTGCGGGCGAGATTCCCTACAAGATCAACTTCATGGGGTTGTTCGATACAGTGGCGTCGGTCGGGCCGCCCGATTCGTTCAAGTCCGCCCTCGATATCAGCGTGTTTGACGGGCATTTCGCCTGGTCGAATGACGGGCTGATGAACATTCCCAAGGACGTGCAGCGTTGCGTGCATTTCTTTTCCATCCATGAGCAGCGCATGAGCTTCCCATTGGACACCATCCGGGAAGGCAGCGCTTATCCGGGAGGCCCAGGCCAGCGACTTGAGGTTGCCTTTCCCGGGGTGCATTCGGATGTCGGAGGCGGCTATCCGCCAGGGGATCAAGGCAAGGCGCGGGATGGGGATGGCGACAAGCTCAGCCAGATTCCGCTGCACCAGATGTATATCGAAGCGTTGCGGGCCGGAGTGCCTCTGCAATTAGAGGAGGAAATCATTCGCGTGCACGGTAAGCAGCATGATCTGGTGCTGAATGAGCCCTTGATCGATGCCTTCAACCGTTGGCTGGACAGAACCGTCGAAATTTCGCGCGTCGAAGATGCCTTGCGATTCGGCATGCGCCAGAGCCTTGCGTGGCGCACCCTGCGTGCCCGATGGAACAAGGGCGACTATGTGACCAACCAGCCGTTCTTCCTGGCAGCGCATGAGGACGGCATGACGCCGCACCAGTTGGAGCAGCAGGTTGACAAGGCCATGAAAACCGATGCCGAGGCGATCAAGATTCGCAAGCGCATCGATGAGTTGGCCGCTGCCCGCACGGCGCTTGGATTGGCCGGGATGGCGCAGGAAGGATACATCAGCGCCGACCAGATGCAGGAGGGCGAGAAGCTGGACAAGCAGGCAAGGCAGGCATGGGATGTGCTCCAGCGGCGTCGAGAGCAGAAGTACCAGGAGGTTGCACGAGCGAAGGACAAAACCCGGCCCGGCGAGGGGGCCGCTGAGACTGTGACCAACGACCAGCACGATCTCCGCGAAGCTGCCGAGGAATTCCGGCTGCTGCTGGGCTATCTCCATCCCGAGCAGCGGGCAAGCCTCGGCGTGGAGCTATCGCCCATGACGCCGCGACCGCCGGCGGTAGGCGCTCACATGCTCTGCCCGTTACGCGTTCCTCTGGCCGCATATACCAACCCGACCGGTCAATACCTCTGCGTGCCGCGCGAGAACGATCCCGACAGCAAGCGCGTGCTATTGATCCCCAAGGACTTCTACGTCCAGACCGCGGTATTTTCAGAATTCGACGCCGAGAAATTCGATGTCCTGGTGCTGCCGGCCAGAGACATGCTCGATCAATTGCGCGCCTGGACGGCACCAGCGGTGGTCGACCAATTCGCGCGCCAGGAGCAGGCAGCCATTGCCTTGTTCGACAACTATGTCCACGACAGCCGGGCCTGGTTCCGGGTGCCCGACTTCCATGAATATGCGCCCGGCGGTTATGGATGGGCGCGCGTGTTCTTCATCGGCCATGACAACTGCGTGCGGCATCTGGGATTCGGCACGGATGCGTTGGTCAAGAGTGTCAATACGAGTCCAAAGCCTACGCCCGCGGAAATGGCGATGCATGATTAACAATACAGAGATTGGCTGAGTCGATCCATGTTGGAGACTAATCCCACCCCTCGCAAAGCCCCATCCTGGTTGCCGAAACAGGGCGGCCAACCGGGCGGCAAGCCATCACCGAGCCCCAGGGAGAAGCCGAAGGCAAAGCGGAAATCCGCCCAGGACATCGATGCGGCTATCCAGGGCAAGGATGCGGAACCGGTCACGGTCGCCCCCTACGATGACGCCATGCTGGCGAAGCGACTGAAGGCCATCCAGGCCGCTCGCAATCCGCTCCATGAGGCAGCTCGACCACTACTGCGGGCGATGTGTGACCTGAAGCCGAAGATGAAGCTTCGGCGCAGGCAGGTGGAGCAGTTGCGCGCCTTGCTGGAGCGAGAAGTTCGCGCGTTCAGGACGCTTTGCCATCAGGCGAACATCGAGCCCGACCATATCACCATTGCAAGCTACACGCTTTGTTCGGCACTGGACGAGGCGGCACAGCATTCGAAATGGGGCGGCGGAAAAGACGGCACCGGCGTCTGGGCACAGATGGCGTTATCCAGCCAGTTCCACGCAGACCGCGAAGGCGGCATCAAGGTCTACCAACTGCTGGCCCGCGCCATTGAGGACCCGCACGGCAAATGCGACCTGATCGAGTTGTTTTATCTCGTCATGAGCCTTGGGTTCATGGGCCGCTATCGGGTGGAAACCGGGGGAGACCGGCAGCATGAGCATATCCGGCAGAAGCTCTACGAACTATTGAAGTCACAACGTCCGCCGGTGCGGGATGCACTATCCGGCGATCTGGAAGTCTCCAAAGAACGGAACTTCCGGCCGCTGTGGGGTATTCCAGTCTGGATGGCAGTCACCGCATACGCGCTTGCGGCTCTTGTCGCTTTTGGATATTTCAAATATCAACTATCGACCCGCGCGCACGAAGTCGCGCGGGAGATCGAGGCGATTGGGGACGCGGCGGCGTCAGCGCTGCCCCGGTCACTACCCCCACAAGATGTCAAGGTTGGCGGCAGCGAAGCGGGAGATGGCAGTCGCAAGCAGTGATTGCCTGCGAACAGGTTGGGGGGCGGTCCCGCTTGAGCCGACATCGAGGCACTGGGCCCGCGGCGGGCTCGAATTTGCTGAAACGCAATAAATTGTCACTTTTGCCAAGTTGCGGCATTTGGGTGATTCCCGCCGTAAGAGAGATGGCTTAAAGTGCCGTGGCCTTTATCGGCACTTTCCGAGCTACCCACCAAGAACAACATCATGAAAGCATCTCTCTCGCTCGCTTCCTGCGCCATCGCGGCGGCACTGCTGGCCGGCTGTTCCGGCGGCATGCCCACCAATCTCGATGGCGTGATGAGCGCCGGCACTTCGCTGGCCAAGGCTGCCACGCTGTCCGATGCCGACGTCAAGAGCCTGTCCGACCAGGCCTGCGCTGAATCGGACAAGACCAACAAGATCGCCGCTGCCAACACCACCTACAGCAAGCGCCTGGTCAAGATCATGAGCGGGCTGAAGAACAGCGACGTGCCCAACGTCAACGCCAAGGTCTACATGACCAAGGACGTCAACGCCTGGGCCATGGCCAATGGCTGCGTGCGTGTCTACAGCGGCCTGATGGACATGATGACCGACGATGAAGTGCGCGGCGTGCTGGGCCATGAGCTGGGCCACGTGGCGCTGGGCCACACCAAGAAGGCCATGCAGGTCGCCTACACCGCCACGGCCGCACGCGGCGCGGCGGCAGCTGCCGGCAACGGCGCGGTGGCGGCACTGTCGCAGTCGCAACTGGGCGAGCTGGGCGAGAAGCTGATCAATGCGCAGTTCTCGCAGTCGCAGGAAAGCGCGGCGGATGACTATTCCTTCGACCTGCTGACCAAGAACAAGGCCAACACGCGTGGCCTGGTGACGGCTTTCCAGAAACTGGCCAAGCTGGACGGCGGCAAGTCCGGCATGTTCTCGTCGCACCCGGGCTCGGAAGACCGCGCCAAGCATATCGAGCAGCGCATCAACAAGGCTTCGTAAGCGGCCTGCGCAAGCAAAAAGCCGCCCGCACCGGTCATGCCGGTGCGGGCGGTTTTGCTTTGCTGGCGCTGTGCGCCCGGGGGTCAGCGGTAGACGATCACCGGGATGTCGGTATGCGTCAGCACCTTCTGCGTCTCGCTGCCCAGCAGCAGGCCGGACAACCCGCGCCGGCCATGAGATGCCATGAAGATCACGTCGCAGCCATGGCGCTCGGCCGC
This sequence comes from Cupriavidus sp. GA3-3, assembly GCF_000389805.1. Lineage (NCBI taxonomy): Bacteria > Pseudomonadati > Pseudomonadota > Betaproteobacteria > Burkholderiales > Burkholderiaceae > Cupriavidus > Cupriavidus sp. GA3-3. The sequence goes on along the minus strand of NZ_KB944471.1, from coordinate 115,658 downwards.
GTCGATGATGCCCAGGTAGGGCACCGCGAAGGTCGACATATCGGCGTCGAAGGTCACGCCCGCCGCCGTGGCCAGGTTCTCGACCTCTTTCAGATACAGCTTGGCCTGGTTCTCGATGCGGTCCTTGAAGGCCTGCGGGGCTTCGACCACGATTTCGCTGAACGGCGTGTAGGGGTACTCCTCCAGGCAGACATAGGCCGTGATGCGCGCGCCGATGGCCTTGGCGAGCTCCAGCCCGCCGTTGATGGCTTTCTTGGAGAGTTCCGAGCCGTCGGTGGGTAGCAGGATATGTTGGAACATGCGGGGCTCCTTTTCTGACTAGGGATCGGGGCAGGGCAGCCAGCTGGCATCGGCGGATGCCGGGGCGCCGGTAAGCGCCTGTCACGAATCCATTGTAGTCAGTGTGCCGAGAAGGGCATTGCGCGGAATCAATTGCAATGAAAGCGTCTCAGCACACCGGCAGGCGCCTATCCTTCAGTCCGCCAGGACCTCGGCGACCGGCGTGGGGGCTGCGGCCTGTTCGGCCCGGCGCCAGTAGGACGGGTTGCCGTAGGTGTTCTTCAGGTGATCGATAAACAGCCGCACCCGCAGCGGCAGGTGCTTGCGCTGCGGAAACACCGCATGGATGCCGATCGGCGGCGCCTGGAACTCGTCCAGCACCGTCACCAGCCGCCCGCTGGCGATCTCGCTGCCGACCTCCCACCAGGAGCGCCACGCCAGCCCGTTGCCTTGCAGGCACCACTCATGCAGCACCGCGCCGTCGCTGCATTCCATGGTGCCGCCGACCTTGACCGTGACCGCGCGGCCTTCCTCCTGGAACACCCAGCCACGCTGCACATTGGCGCTGGCGCCAAAGGCAAGGCAGTTGTGGCGCTGCAGGTCTTCCGGCGCCATAGGGCGCCCGGCGCGCGCCAGGTACTCGGGCGAGGCCACCACCACGCGGCGCGTTTCGGCCAGCCGGATCGATACCAGGCTGGAGTCGGGCAGGTCGCCCAGGCGGATGGCGCAGTCGAAGCCTTCATTGACCAGGTCGACCACGCGGTCAGACAGGTCCAGCGTGATCGACACATCCGGATGCGACTCAATAAACAGTGGCACCAGCGGCGCCACGTGCTTGCGGCCGTAGCCCGCCGGGGCGGTCACGCGCAGGTGCCCGCTGGCCTTGACCCCGCCCGCCGAGACGCTGGCCTCGGCATTGTGCAGGTCGTTCAGGATGCGCTGGCAGTCTTCCAGGAAGGCAGAGCCTTCAAAGGTCAGGCTGATCTTGCGCGTGGTCCGTACCAGCAGCTTGACGCCCAGGCGCTCCTCCAGCGCGTCGATGCGCCGCCCGATGATGGCCGGCGCCACGCCTTCAGCCGCCGCCGCTGCGGAAAGGCTGCCGCGCGACGCGACGGATACAAAGGTCTCCAGTTGTTTGAAGTGGTCCACAAATGTTTGCCTGATGTGCCTGCGGTGTGCCGGCACGGTCACGCAAGCGGTGGCGTTGCGTCCATATGGCCGGCAGTGAGGAGGATTTGGTGCGGAGTTTTGTTTTAGTCAGCCAAGATTAGTTGCCTAAAAGTAAAAGATCAAGTGACCCGCGACCACTTTGCCGCACTGCAGCGTCTCCCTACAATTCGATGCATTCAATGGTGTACAGAGCCACGCAGCTGTGGTCTGCTCGTCCATCCACCCAGTCGCCCGTACCGTTGCAGGTTGCCCAGGCCCTCATGAACAAGATCCGCGCAGTCGTCTTCGATGCCTATGGCACGCTGTTCGACGTGTATTCCGTCACCGCGCGCGCGGAACAACTGTTCCCGGGCCGCGGCGAGGCGCTGGCGCTGCTGTGGCGGGACCGGCAGATCGACTACACGCGCATCCGCACCATGGCCGCCCCCGATGGCTCGCGCTACAAGCCGTTCTGGGCGATCACCGTGGACGCGCTGCGCTACGCCGCCGAGCGCCTGAACCTGACACTGGATGAAGCCGCCGAGGCGCAGCTGCTCAAGGAATACGCGTGCCTGTCCGCGTTCCCGGAGAACCTGGGAGCGCTCAAGCGCCTGCGCCGCGCCGGGCTGCCGCTGGGCATCCTGTCCAACGGCAATGCCGAGATGCTGGACATCTCGGTCAAGAGCTCCGGCATGCATGGCCTGTTCGACCACGTGCTGTCGGTGGACGCCGTGCGCCAGTACAAGACCGCGCCGGCCGCCTACGCGCTGGGGCCGCAAGCCTTCAGCCTGCCCGCCGAAGAGATGCTCTTTGTCTCGTCCAACGGCTGGGACGCCTGCGGCGCCACGTGGTTCGGCTACACCACGTTCTGGATCAACCGTGCCGGCCATCCGGCGGAGCGGCTCGACGTAGCCCCCTCCGGCACCGGGCACGACATGAACGACCTGCTTGAATTCGTCCGCGTCCGTGGCGTGGCGGTGTAGCAGGGTCCCTTCAACCAAGCCTTACCGCTATCGATCACAGGAGAAGACTGATGGCTATCACGCTGCCCGCGGGCATGAAGATTACCGGCGAGATCCTGCCGGCCTACGAAGATATCCTCACGCCGGAAGCCCTGGCCCTGGTAGACAAGCTGCACCGCGCCTTTGAGCCGCGCCGTCAGGAACTGCTGGCCGCGCGCGTGGAACGCGCCAAGCGCCTGGACGCCGGTGAGATCCCCGACTTCCTGCCGGAAACCAAGAGCATCCGCGAAGGCGACTGGAAGGTTGCCCCGATCCCCCAGGCCCTGGAATGCCGCCGCGTGGAAATCACCGGCCCGGTCGAGGCCAAGATGGTCATCAACGCCTTCAACTCGGGCGCTGACAGCTACATGACCGACTTCGAGGATTCCAACACCCCCAACTGGCACAACCAGCTGCAGGGCCAGGTTAACCTGAAGGCCGCCGTGCGCCGCACGCTGACCCTGGAATCCAAGGGCAAGCAATACAAGCTGAACGACAAGATCGCCACCCTGCAAGTGCGTCCGCGCGGCTGGCACCTGGACGAGAAGCACGTCACCATCGACGGCAAGCGCATCTCGGGCGGCATCTTCGACTTCGCGCTGTTCCTGTTCCACAACGCCCGCGAGCAGATCGCCCGCGGCGCCGGCCCGTTCTTCTACCTGCCCAAGATGGAAAGCCATCTGGAAGCGCGCCTGTGGAACGACATCTTCGTGATGGCGCAGAACGAGATCGGCCTGCCGCAAGGCACCATCAAGGCCACCGTGCTGATCGAAACGATCCTGGCGGCGTTCGAGATGGACGAAATCCTGTATGAACTGCGCGAGCACAGCGCTGGCCTGAACGCCGGCCGCTGGGACTACATCTTCTCGTGCATCAAGAAGTTCAAGAACGACAAGGACTTCTGCCTGGCCGACCGCGCCAAGGTCACGATGACCGCGCCGTTCATGCGTGCCTACGCGCTGCTGCTGCTCAAGACCTGCCACCACCGCGGCGCTCCCGCCATGGGCGGCATGAGCGCGCTGATCCCGATCAAGAACGATCCGGAGAAGAACGCCATCGCCATGGAAGGCATCATCAGCGACAAGCGCCGCGATGCCACCGACGGCTACGACGGCGGCTGGGTTGCCCACCCGGGCCTGGTCGAGCCGGCCATGAAGGAATTCGTGGCAGTGCTGGGCGACAAGCCCAACCAGTTCAGCAAGCAACGCCCCGACGTGCAAGTGAAGGGCGCCGACCTGCTCGACTTCAAGCCGGAAACGCCGATCACCGAGCATGGCCTGCGCATGAACATCAACGTCGGCATCCACTACCTGGGCGCCTGGCTGGCTGGTAACGGCTGCGTGCCGATCCACAACCTGATGGAAGATGCTGCTACTGCCGAGATCTCGCGCTCGCAGGTGTGGCAGTGGATCCGCTCGCCGAAGGGCAAGCTGGAAGACGGCACCAAGGTGACGGCCGAGCTGGTGCGCAAGCTGATTCCGGAAGAGCTGGCGAAGGTGAAGGCACTGGTGGGTGGCGATACCAAGACCTATGACCGGGCTGCTGAGATTTTTGAGCAGATGTCTACGTCGGAGGATTTTGCTGAGTTTCTGACGCTGCCGCTGTATGAGGAAGTTTAAGCGGGTAGGGTGCTAGCAGGATGAAAAAACCGCAGCTTTGGCTGCGGTTTTTTCTTTTAGGATGCCGATCGAGTGTCCACTCAACTGTTGGAGTCGTTCAGGAAGGCGGTCACTCACTGGCACAGCCTCCAAATGTGCGCAGAACGTAAGCCTTCTGCGTGGAAGCCGCCAACTTACGGGCGCTGGATGACGGGGGCCACACGCATCGCTTGCGCACTACAATGCTCCTGTACAGGCGGCGTCCTGAGGGAGTCTCCAGATGACCGACAGCAGCGTGAAATCCAATCTTCGCAATACGTGGGAGTCGGCAGCACCCGGCTGGGCGAAGTGGGAGCATGTGTTTGCCACCAATCTTTCGGGCGCCACGGACACGCTCATCGATATGGCCGGTATCCGGCCGGGCATGCGCGTTCTCGATCTGGCCTGCGGTGCCGGCAGCCAGAGCATCCAGGCAGCGATGCGTGTGGGTGCCGGCGGCGAAGTGGTCGCCAGTGATATATCGGGCACCATGCTGGAGCATGTCCGCCGAAATGCCGCTCGTGCCGGTCTTCAGAATATCGAAACGCTGGAATGCGCAGTAGACGAATTGGACGAGACACTGGCGCCGTTCGACGCGGCAATGTGTCGATTGGGATTGATGCTTTTCCCGTCACCTGGTGAGGCATTGGAATCTGTCCGACGCGTACTCAAGCCTGGTGCGCGTTTCGCGGCGCTGGTCTTCACGACGCCGGCCAACAATCCCTTTATGGCCCAGCCGATGGCGATCCTTCTACGCCACGCGGGCAAGTCTCCGCCCGCCCCCGGACAACCTGGAATCTTCGCACTGGGAGGCGATGGCGTGATGGAACGCCTGATGAACGACAGCGGTCTTGGCGATGTGAAAACACAGCATGTTCGAGCGCAGCTCGTCTTGCCGAGCGCGTCCGATGCTCTGCAACTGATGCAGGAAGCCGCCGGGGCATACCGGGCTGTGGTAGCGGACCTCGACGTCGCGGCGAGATTGAGGGCCTGGAACGAGGTTTATGAATGCCTTAAGCAGTTCGACGTCGGTGAAGGCTTCAAGACCGAGCTTGAACTCATCATCGGGTCAGGCGCCAAGCCAGGATAGTTTTCGCCCGTTGGAGACTGAGGGTCGCCTGCGGGCTTAATCGCGTCGCCTCATGCGCGACACGGTACGACCGGAACGGGACCGCAACGGCGCCGTTCCCGGTCCCGCCGGACGGAGCGTGGTTGCGGCGCAGGCTATGGCATAGCCTGGAAGAATGAAAGCGTCCGGGCATTGGCCCGTTCGGCGGCGTCGGCGACATAGTGGACGCCCTGGTTTCGCGCGAAGGCGTGCATGCAGCCGGGATACGTGTGTATCTCGACATTGGGCTTGTCCGACAGCGCCGCGACGATCCGCGCCCGCGCTTCCGGCGGCACGAATTCATCTTCCTCGGCGATATGCATCAGCAGCGGCGTGGTGAACGTCGCGGCCTCGCCGAGATGCTTGTCGATGCCGACGCCGTAGTAGGAGACAGCCGCTTCGGCATTGGTGCGGACTGCGGTCAGGAATGCCAGCAGTCCGCCAAGGCAGTAGCCGACCGTGCCCACGCCGCTGGTAATGCCGTCCAGCCGCCGCGTGAACTGGATGGTCGCATCCAGGTCGCCCACGCCCGCATCGACATCGAAGGCCTGGTAGAGCGCCAGGGCCTTCTGCCATTCCGCATCGCTCTTGTCGGTGAGTTCGACGTTCGGCTGCTGGCGCCAGTAGAGATCCGGGCAGATGGCGGTGAAACCGTGTTGCGCGAAATGATCGCAGGTGGCACGCATGTCGTCGTTGATGCCGAAGATCTCCTGGATCACCACAATGGCCTTGCCGTTGGCCGCTGATGTCGGCCTGGCAAGGTAGGCCCGGAAGTTGCCGTCCGCTACGTCGATCGATGTGTACTCGCCCATGATGCCTCCTGTTATGCGGGGGTATTGCCCATGCGGGCAGCCGTCAATGTAGCGCAATTCCCCGTCAGCGCGCGCCCAGCGCGGAGAGCAATGCGGCGGTGGTCAGGATGGCATGCGCGAACGTGGGCCCGTTGATCTCATGCGCGGCATGCAAGGCTTCCGGCGAGAATGCCGCGGTCGCGTCCCGCACCAGGGTCACATGGTAGCCAAGTTCCGCCGCGAACCGCCCCGTGGCTTCGATGCAGGTGTTCGCCAGCAAGCCCACCAGGACGACCTGCCGGATGCCGTGCTGCTTGAGCTGGAAATCCAGGTCCGTGTTGGCGAAGCCGCTGCCGCCCCAGTGCTCATGGACAATCACGTCGCCGGCCATGGGGCGGAAATCAGGATGCCAGTCTCCGCCCCAGGTGCCTTCGGCAAAGACCTGCGCGCGGCTGGCACCGAGCTGGTAGGGGCTGGCGTGCTGCCAGCCGAGATGCTCGTCCGGGCGGGCGCGATGGTGCGGCACGTAGAACACCTGTATGCCGCGCGAACGCGCCGCGCTGGTCACCGCACGCAGATTTGCCAGCGTCCCGAGTTTGTCCGCCACCGGCTTGGCCAGGCCGTTCAGCTTGCCGCCTTCGCTCAGGAAATCGTTGTACGGATCCACCAGCAGAAGCCCGGTGGACTCGCTGGTGTAGGCGGGGCCTGTCATGATCGTCCTCCCTGGCACTGGCAATCGTGCCTCTGCGACACTGGTCAGCGTTGCACGAACGCCAGCAGATCGTTGTTGATGAGATCCGGATGGGTCGTGCACATGCCATGCGCCAGGCCCTTGTAGACCTTCAGGGTGCCGTTGCGCAGCAGCTCCGCGCTCAACGGGGCCGAGGCCCCGATGGGCACGATCTGGTCGTCGTCGCCGTGCATGACCAGCACCGGCACGTCGATCGCCTTCAGGTCTTCGGTGAAGTCGGTTTCCGAGAATGCCTTGATGCAATCGTATTGGGCCTTGACCCCGCCCATCATGCCCTGTCGCCACCAGTTGTCCTTCACGCCTTCCGAGACCTTGGCGCCATCGCGGTTGTAGCCATAGAAGGGCACCGGCACTTCCTTGTAGAACTGGGCGCGGTCGGTGGCTACCCGCTCGCGAAAGCCGTCAAACACCTCCACCGGCAAGCCCCCCGGATTGGCGTCCGTCTTGACCATGATCGGCGGTACGGCACCGATCAGGACCGCCTTGGCCACGCGCCCGGCGCCATGCTTCGCGACATAGCGTGCCACTTCACCGCCGCCAGTCGAGTGGCCGACATGGACAGCGTCCTTCAGGTCGAGGTGCGCAACGAGCGCGGCCACGTCGGCGGCGTAGGTGTCCATCTCATTGCCGATGGCGGTCTGGGTGGAGCGGCCGTGGCCGCGGCGATCGTGCGCAATGACCCGGAACCCCCTGGCCAGGAAGAAATGAAGCTGGGCATCCCAGTCGTCGGCGGTCAGGGGCCAGCCGTGATGAAAGACGATTGGTTGCCCCGCGCCCCAGTCCTTGAAGTAGATCTCGGTCCCGTCCCTGGTTGTAATCGTTCCCATGGCTTGCTCCGTCTGAAGGGGATTGGAAAGCCCGCGGCGGCTCGAGGACCCGATGTGTGCGATCGTCGCCAGCCTGTGCGCTGGCGGCATGGCAGCCTGCTTCACGGTCGGCAACCATCGCGGTGACGGCCATTATTCTCCTGGACTCTGGCCAGACGCTACGTAAAATCGGCAAATCGGATGGTGCCTGCCGAGCCTGCGCCAGGTGTCAGCCATCCCGCCGCAGGGCACTCCAATTCACTTGAGCGCAAGAGGGTGACGATGACCAACGCCAGCTATGCGGAGTTTGATGAATTCGAAGCGTCACTGTATGGCGTAAACGGCCGGTACATGCTGCGCTCGGCGCAGCGACGGGACTGGCGCCTGCGTGTGCTCGAGCTGAATGGCGTTGCCTTGATGGCCGGACAGGAAGGCGCCGCGACGATCTACAGTGGCGCAGGCATGCCGGGATGCTTCAACCTGTTCCTGCCGCTGAGCGGACATGAATGCACGGTGGTCGACGGGCGCCGGTTCGACCGCCATGCAATCGGCTGGATGGCGCCGGACCGCATGTTCCATATCGACGCCAGCCGCCCGGCAAGCTGGATGACAATCTCCATGCCATGCGAGCTCGTCTGCCGGTGGATGGCGACATACGCAGACAATGCCGACTTGTCATTGCTCGCCCGCAATCTTGTCCTGACCGGCGGTCCAAGCTTGGGCGCCCTGCTTGCGCTGACCCAGCGCCTGCTCTTCATCGATGATCGCCAGCCTGCCCAACTGCATCACCCGGCTGGCGAGCAGACCGCACGCAGCGAACTCCTCCGGCTCGCGTTCAACACCCTGCTGCCGCTAGCCGCGCGTAGCACCGACACTGCCAGGCACCAGAATCACCGGCGCATCCTGAGCCAGGCCATGGACTTGCTGGCAGCGGCGCGGCACACGCCCATCCTGCTTGAAGATCTGTGCGCAGCTACCAGTGCCTCGGAACGTACCATTCGCAACGTGTTCAACCGGTACGTCGGCATCAGCCCCCACCGGTACCTGGTGCTCCACCGCTTGCACCACGCGCGCCAGGCGCTGAAGCATGCCAAGGCAGGCGAGACGGTCACGAGCATCTGTATGCGCTTCGGGGTCTGGGACATCGGCCGGTTCGCCATGCAGTACCGCCGGCTGTTCGGCGTGCTGCCCAGCCAGACGCTGCGCGCGTCGCATCTCCGCATGCAGGCGCCACACTAGGCCGATGCCCGGCCTGGGTGCCTACTCGAAGAACATCTCGAAGACCTGCGTGCGCAAAACCACTGGATGGCCGCATCGCGGTGGTAGCCCGATCCCATTTTTATTGACCGACTCTGGCCGGTTTCTGACGACCATCCCATCCGTGCCCGGCCTGCCTCCGGCAACTGAAAGAGCGTTTCACATTGTGGAATTTGCTCCGGGTTTCCCCCGGCGCTATCTTTCGTTCCTTGAAAATGCTTTCCACATTGCGGAATTTAGTGTTTATCTCATTGAAAAATAAGGAAAAATCAACTCTTATGTCTTATATAAGACTTTGCCGCGACGCATCAAGAACGCCCTACAATGAACCCACGCTGCTCGCCTCGACATCCGCCAGCACACTCAACTATTTTTTCAAACGCGCTTTCTTCTTAGGAAATTCCCATGGCCCAGTATCAAGACGACATCAAGGCAGTTGCCGGTTTGAAAGAGAACCACGGCAGCGCGTGGAATGCCATCAATCCCGAGTATGCCGCCCGCATGCGTGCCCAGAACAAGTTCAAGACTGGCCTGGACATCGCCAAGTACACTGCCAAGATCATGCGCGCCGACATGGCCGCCTACGATGCCGACTCGTCGAAGTACACCCAGTCGCTGGGCTGCTGGCACGGCTTCATCGGCCAGCAGAAGATGATCTCCATCAAGAAGCACTTCAACAGCACCGAGCGTCGCTACCTTTACCTGTCCGGCTGGATGGTGGCCGCGCTGCGCTCTGAGTTCGGCCCGCTGCCGGACCAGTCGATGCACGAAAAAACCTCCGTCAGCGCGCTGATCCGCGAGCTGTACACCTTCCTGCGCCAGGCCGACGCCCGTGAGCTGGGCGGCCTGTTCCGCGAGCTGGACGCTGCCCAGGGCCCTGCCAAGGCCGCCATCCAGGCAAAAATCGACAACCACGTCACCCACGTCGTGCCCATCATCGCGGACATCGACGCGGGTTTCGGCAACGCCGAAGCAACGTACCTGCTGGCCAAGCAGTTCATCGAAGCGGGCGCATGCTGCATTCAGATCGAAAACCAGGTGTCCGACGAGAAGCAGTGCGGCCACCAGGATGGCAAGGTCACCGTGCCGCATGAGGACTTCCTGGCCAAGATCCGCGCCATCCGCTACGCCTTCCTGGAACTGGGCGTGGACGACGGCATCATCGTGGCCCGTACCGATTCGCTGGGTGCCGGCCTGACCAAGCAGATCGCCGTGACCAACACGCCGGGCGACCTGGGCGACCAGTACAATTCCTTCCTCGATTGCGAGGAGTTGTCGGCCGACCAACTGGGCAATGGTGACGTCATCATCAAGCGCGACGGCAAGCTGCTGCGTCCCAAGCGCCTGCCCAGCAACCTGTTCCAGTTCCGCGCCGGCACGGGCGAAGCGCGTTGCGTACTGGATTGCGTCACCGCACTGCAAAACGGCGCTGACCTGCTGTGGATCGAAACCGAAAAGCCGCATATCGCCCAGATCGGCGGCATGGTCAGCGAGATTCGCAAGGTCATCCCGAACGCCAAGCTGGTGTACAACAACAGCCCGTCGTTCAACTGGACCCTGAACTTCCGCCAGCAGGCGTATGACGCGATGAAGGCCGCGGGCAAGGATGTGTCGGCATATGACCGCGCCCAGCTGATGAGCGTGGAATACGATCAGACCGAACTGGCGAAGCTCGCCGACGAAAAGATCCGGACCTTCCAGGCCGACGCGTCGCGCGAAGCAGGTATCTTCCACCACCTGATTACGCTGCCGACCTACCACACCGCCGCGCTGTCGACCGACAACCTGGCCAAGGAATACTTCGGCGACCAGGGCATGCTGGGTTATGTGGCTGGCGTGCAGCGTAAGGAAATCCGTCAGGGCATCGCCTGCGTCAAGCACCAGAACATGTCCGGCTCGGACATCGGCGACGACCACAAGGAGTATTTCAGCGGCGAAGCGGCCCTGAAAGCGGCGGGTAAAGACAACACCATGAACCAGTTCTGATACCAGTAATACCCCAAGCAAAACGCCAACCGATACGGGTTGGCGTTTTTTTGTCCGGCGAGATCGCTCGCGGGGTTCTCATCAAACATATTCTTGTGCGCTTCCATGCAGAAGCTGTACGTGTGGCTTGAAATCAGCGTGCTGGGTTGAGACGCGGATGCGTCTCCTCTCCCCAGTGATACAGTACAAGGCCAGACAGTCCCATCGCGATGGCGACGAACCAGAATGCACTCTCGACGCGGCCACCGAGCGCTGCAGCTGCGCCCAGGCAGAGCGCGCCGATGCCATACCCGAGGTCGCGCCAGAAGCGGTAGATGCCAATGGCAGACGCCCGCCAACTGGGGTGTGCGATGTCGGCTACCGCAGCGCTCAGATTGGGGTACAACATCGCCATGCCCAGCCCGGTCACGGCGGCCGAGGTGCTCCACCAAACCGAGCCGCTGCCTAGCGGCAGCAGGGCCACGCCAGCGCCACACACCCACATACCCCCGACATTGAGGCGCTGACGGCCGACCTTGTCCGAGAATCTACCGGTGAATAGCTGGGCACCGCCCCAGGTAAAGCCGTAGACACCCACTATCCAGCCAATGCCGGGCAGGCTCACTCCCTGCTGGTGCAGGTAGATGGGAAACAAGGCCCAAACCAGCGCGTCAACGAACTTCTCCACTAGCCCGGCCTGGCAGAGCGCGGCCATTCGACGGTCGCGCCAACTCATCAGGACGAACATCTCGCTGCTCGATGGTTGCTCGCTTACGCCCGGCGGGTAGCGTGGGTGAAGCACTGTCGCGGATGTGCCGGCGGTGTGGCGTTTGACCTCAGCCCGGGCCCAGGGCAGCGTCTCCATCACCACCAGCCAGGCGAGCAATGTCGCCAGCCCAATGACGACAGCGCCGAACCACAGCAATCCTTCGCGCGGACCCGAGATGGAAGCCGCATAGCCCGTGACCACTCCTGCCACGGCGACACCCACGTAGCCAGAGAATTCGTTCAGCCCGATAACCAGGCCGCGCTGGTCGGCTCGCGTAATGTCGAGCTTGGCCGTCTGGGTCATTGACCAGGTCAGGCCCTGATTCACACCGAGCAAGGTAGTTGCCAGGACAATCCAGTTCCACGATGGCGCGAAATAGATAAGCAGCGGAATCGGTAGCGCTACAAGCCATCCGATGAGCAGCACTCGTTTGCGGCCGATGTGCTCCGCCAGGCGACCCGCAACGAAGTTCATAGCACCCTTGACGAAGCCGAATGCCACGACGAAGGCCACCAGTAGCATGAACGACCCACGTGGCACGCCGAACTCGGTCTCGGCGAGCGCCGGTACAACGTTGCGCATCATGCCAATGGTCATGCCTACGAACAGCACCTGCAGCAGTTGCTGCAGAATCTGGCCAAGATTGGCACGTATGCCGAAGTCAATCGAGAGCGGCTTCAATCGCGCGCACCTTCGGGCTTAATGCCACGCAGATTGACCTCTATGATGCGAGCCATGTTCTCCGGTTGCTGCGGGATGTCGGCAACCACCGCATCGACAAAGGCATCGCGCGACATTGCGAGCATCGGGTTGAAGCGTTTCTCGAACCCGATGGTCGATGCAGGCTTGCCAGAAAGGCCTGCGCCGCAGGCGCTGCCGGCTTGATGTCCAGGATAAATCTCAAGCTCGGCAGGGAGATTCAACAGCTTGCGATGCAAGCTATCGTGCAGTCGGGCGGCCATTTCGCGTTCTCTCCCGGCCAGGTCCGGCCGGCCGGCACATCCAAAGAAATAGGAAAAGGTGGCGTTTTCAGTGGGACGTTGGCGGAAGAACATGACGGTTTCCTGTGTCTGGACACTGGCGCCTAGTCGGCCCGCGCTTTCCGTGCCATGACATCCGTCTCCTTGCCCTATGCCTCGATGGGCAGCCCGTGAGCGCGCCACTCGGCCACGCCATCAGTCAGGTGGAAGGCGCGATAGCCCTTCTTGCGCAGGAACTCGACAGCGTCCTTGGCCATCAGGCAGAAGGGGCCGCGGCAGTACGCGACAACGGGCATGTCTTTGGGCAGCTCGGCAAGCCGCTTCCTGAGTTCGTCGAGTGGCAGGGAGCGAGCATGCGGCAAGTGGGCCGTGGCGAACTCCTCTGCTGGGCGCACATCGAGAACCAGCACTTCTCCGGCCCTGGCCTTCTTCAAGATGGCAGCACGGTCGAATCCTTCGAGGTCGTCGCCATGCCCGATGATTGACGCCAGGGCCACCTGCAATTCCACTAGCCGCTCCTCGGCCGCTGAACGAAGCGTTACCCAGAGGTCGGCCACGCTGGTGCTGGCCAGACGGTACTGGACGTACTTCCCATCCTTGCGGGTCTCGACGAGACGAGCCTGGCGCAGCTCCTTGAGATGAGCGCTGGCGAGCTTCACGCTGATTTCTGCCTGGGCGGCCAGAACCTCGACGGTTTTCTCACCCTGGCACATAAGCTCGATAAGCTCCAGACGTTTCGGGCTGGCTACGGCTTTCCCGATGCGCGCGACCTGCTCGTACAGGTGGTTCTTTAACGTTCTCATTTTTTCATTCTATGGAACGTTAGAATGAATGGCAAGCTCTGTGTGGAAGGAGCCTCTCTCTGGGAGGCTGTTTGACAGCGGCTGCCAGCGGTAGCTTCATGCCTCAGTCAGACCAGCACGTGACGTGTCTCTAGAAAGAAGCGCTGAATCTCTTGTTCAATCTCCGGATCGATCATTCTGACCGGCCGGTTTCCGTTCGGGCAGGCAAGCCTTGGGGTCGTTCCAAACAAGCGACAAATCAACGGGCGCTCCGAATACACGCTGCATCCCTTGGTATCAAGGTGAGGGCAACTCAGGTTTGCCAGCGCCGTTTCGTGCTCGGCATCGCTTTTGACGGGAAGCCTCGACATTTCCTCCGTTGAGGTTGTCACAGGACCACAACAGTCATGACATCCAGGGGTGCACTCAAATGTGGGAATTCGTGAGCGAAGAAATCTGATCTTTTGACTATTCATTGGTGCGGTTATCAGAAAGTCGGTCAGGAGCTGGCCGAGGTAGGATGCGCGCTACATTCAACCCAACTGTGCGCCGCGATCTAGTTCAACTAACGTGCCCCCGGCGGTAGTCTGAGGAATTCCGACGCCTCTTGCATAGCGCTCTCGGCCAGCTCACGGGCATCCTCGCCGCCGCCGGGCGTCATCAGGCCGGCCAGTGCTGCATAGAGCAAGTGGATCAGGTCCACGGCACGGTGATACTGTTCGTCGCTCATCTCTTTCCCTCTGCGAGGCCATCGAGCCGTGTCGTCAGCTCAGGCCGGGACCTTGCTGTGGGACTGGCCGATGGCCGCGCCTGATCGGGCCGCCGTTTCATGTGCCTCCGCGCCCAGACAGATGCTGCACAAGCCAGATCATTGCCGACACCGCTGCACCGGCCCAGAGCGTCACGATCACCAGCGCCGCAACGTGGCTGACGGGGCGGTGGGCGGATGCCGCGGCCGCCGCGCGATGCTGGCGCATTACCGCGACCGGAATCCACCGTATTGCCAGCAACAAGCCCAGCGGCACCACCACCACGTCATCCAGATAGCCGAGCACCGGAATGAAATCGGGAAACAGGTCAATGGGCGACAAGGCATAGGCGGCGACCGGCAAGGCCAGTGCTTTCGCATACCATGGCGTGCGGGGATCTTGCGCGGCCAGCCACACGGCGTGCACATCTTCCTTGACTGCGCGAGCCCAACGCCGGGAACGTGCGATCAAATGAGCCAGAAGATCCCGGCGCCACAAATGCAGACGCACATCGTCCAGCACCGGAACCGCAGCGAGGGCAAGCAACAGGGTTGCCAGCGCAAGTGTGGCGCTGAACCCGACGTGCTTGAACCCCAGGGCGCCAATGACGCCGCCGGCAAAGAACAATACGACGAGTGTGATGAGTACCTGCAGCTTATGCCGATTGGCGAGCACCGGCGGCTTGCTCGAATCGGCCCTGGACAGGTTCCAATAGAACAGCTTGCCCAGTTCGATACCGATGTCGGTGACCATGCCGGTCACGTGCGTGGTGCGGATCTCGGCATTCGACAGCTTGGTGACCATGGCATTTTGCAAGCCCATGATGAAACAGAGCACCATGACTGTTGCCGGCACGAACAACCATTCGTGGTGTTCGAGATTGCTGCCTAGCAGGCCAAAACACACCAACAACAAGGCTTCCAGCATGAGCGGCAATGCGTATTCGCTATGCAGTCGCTCGCGCCGGGCCCAGTTGATCAGTACCGCTGAGCAGGCGGCGCCCGCCAGGAACGACAGCAAGGCCCCAAGGCCGTCCAACATCAGCCAGAAACTGCCAAGCGCCAGGTTGTCGGCCATGGCGGACACAACGCCCGACATGTGCGAGGTGTACTGCTGCACGGCCAGGAAGCCGCCTGCGTTGGTTGCTCCGGCCACAAACGCCAGGTAGCAGGCCAGTTGCCGATTGCTGCCGGGACTGCGCTCCTTCCCAGTCAGCTTGCGCAAGTACAGGATAGGCATGGTTGCGTTGGTAAGGAGGCTTGCGCGGGGGAGGGCGGTGTCAATACCGGAGCTGCGGTCTTGCCAGCTTCGGCCAGGCCGCACGATCCGACGCAAGGCGCTCGCCGCGTTTCAGGCGGCGAGCGGCCGCGGTCAGGCTTAGCGAATGCGCGGTTTCCAGGATGCGCGCTCGTGCAATCAGCGCGTCCAGGGAGGGCAGCTTGTGCGCCCCCTTCCAGGCAAACAGCGTGTAGTTGGAACTGTCTTCGGAAAGAGAAATCGACATCGACTGGCCGAACGCGGTGCTGACTTCCTCCAGGTAAAGCGGGATATCGGGATCGCTTTCGAGAAAATTCGCGACCAGCACGCCGGTATCGGCCAGGCGGGCATGACAGGCGGCATAGAAGTCTGCCGTCCCCAGCTGCACCGGCATGCCATCGGCCAGAAACCCGTCCACCAGGATCACGTCCGGTCGCGCATCCTGGTTCGCAACATAGTCGGCGCCATCTGCGCAAACCACCTCAAGTCGTTCGTCGTCCGGCGGGATCTGGAATTGCTCGCGCAGGGCGATGACCGCCGGATTAATTTCAATTGCCACGATCTTGGTGTTGGGCAGATGCCGGTAGCAGTACTTGGCAAGCGAACCGCCACCCAGGCCGATCATTGAGATCCTGGCCGGGACTGGGTGCAACAACAGGAATCCCATCATCGTCCGGGTATAGCCCAGCACGAGCTTGTCGGGATCCTTGCGCGACATGAAGCTCTGGGTGGCGAGCGCGTCGAAATGCAGGGACAGGGCGTGCTGGGTTTCCAACACCTTGGGCGTACCGTCGTGGCTCGCCTCGGCAAGGAACTTCAGGTAGGCGTCGAACGAGGTGCGGTCGGCATGCATAGCTCAGGATTCCATCAAAGCGCCTTGGGAAGCGCCTCTCCCCGCAACAATGCCGCGATGGTGACGACAGCGGCGGCTTCGTCCGCTCCGTCCGCCTGGATGCGGATGTGCGTTCCCACCCGGGCGGACAGGCGCATGACCTCCATCACGCGCTTGGCGTTTGCAACCCAGGGGCCACTGGTAAGCAGGATCTCGCACTCAAATTGATTGGCCGTGAAAGCCAGCCGTGCGGAATTCCGCCCTTGAAATGCATTCCCGGCAGTTACCGCTATCGTCACTTCTACCACTGCGCCCCTCATCAAAAAGTTGTGCCCCCTGAAGACTCGTTTGCGCGGGACCGCGCGCCCTGCCAGCATCTACTAAGGCATGCCGGCGCATCTTGGAGATGTATACTATTATAATTCCATTATTATATGATGACATTGTTAGACGCATGGAATCCAAGACTGCCCGCCTGACCGTATTGATCGATCCGGAGAAGAAAAAGGCCTTTGAGGCGCTCTGCGCCGCCCAGGACCAGACGCCATCCCAAGTCGTTCGCCAGATGATTCGCGACTATTTGCAGCAGTACGAGGTGGACTACGCCACCCGGCCGACGCTTGGAGCGCCAAGGTCAGTGGCGAAGGAACGCGGGTGATGCAGGAAGGGGCCAGCCGGTGCCCACGCTCAGGTGCACACCTCAGGTGCACACCGCTGTTGCCAGGGCCGGATCACTAGCGTCTTGTGGCACCGGTCTGCCGGACGGCGCTTAGTATTGCGCGCAGGATCTCTATCGGCGGTGGTGGACAGCCCGGCACCGTTATGTCTACCGGGATGACATTGGCGACGCGGCCGCAGCTCGCATAGCTCTCCCCGAAGATCCCGCCAGTACAGCCACAGTCGCCTATCGCCACCACCAGTTTCGGCTCCGGGGTTGCCGCATAGGTGCGCAGCAGGGCCTCTTCCATATGACGCGAAACGGGTCCCGTCACCAGGAGCATGTCGGCATGGCGCGGGCTTGCGACGAACTTGATGCCCAGGCCTTCGATGTTGTAGTAAGGATTGCCGAGTGCGTGGATTTCCAGTTCGCAGCCATTGCAGGAGCCTGCGTCGACCTGCCGGATCGTCAGCGCCTGCCCGAGAATGTCGAGCAGCTCCCGGTGGATGCGCTGGATGGAGGCGGCCTCGTCCGCCGCGCCGCGCGGAGCAGGCTCAGTAACGATGCCGGTATGTGCGATCTGCCTGAGGATTTTCCACATCAGAGATCGTGCCCCGAATAGCTGAGGTTGAAGGATTTGTTGATCAGCGGAAAGTCCGGCACGATGTTCCCGATGATGGCATGCTCCAGCACCGGCCAGTTCTGCCACGACGGGTCGTGGCAATGGCAGCGCAGAATGCGGCTGTCATCGGCAAGGTCGAGCGCGACCAGGACTTCGCCACGCCAGCCCTCCACCCATCCGACCCCGATGGCGGCGCCGGCGGGCGCTTGCGGAACGATTCGCGTGGCACCCTCCGGCAGGCCTGCACAGATGGCACGGATCAGTCGCAGCGACTCCAGCACCTCATCGAAGCGCACCGCCACCCGGGCGGCGACATCGCCGCCGCGGTGCGTGGCCATCTTCACGGCGACGCTATCGTAGGGCCGCCAGGCATGGTCGCAGCGCAGGTCCGCGGCGCAACCGCTGGCACGTCCGGCCAGGCCGGTAAGCCCAAGCCGGGCGGCAAGCTGCGGCGTGACGCAGCCTGCTCCAAGAAATCGGTCCTGCAGGCCCGCATGTTCGTCGTACACCGCACGCAGCACGCGTACTTCCCGCTCGATGTGACCGCACTGCTGTTCCAGGCGCTCAGCCATGGCTGGTGCCAGGTCTTGCGCAACGCCGCCCGGTACCACGGCGTCCATCATCAGCCGGTGACCGAAAGCCTCTGCGGACAACCGCTGCCAGTCTTCGCGCAGGCGCGAGAATTGCGCCAGGCCGAAGGCCAGCCCCGCGTCATTGCCCAGCGCCCCCAGGTCACCCAGGTGATTGGCCACCCGCTCACGCTCGAGCATCAGGGCGCGCAGCCAGTCCGCCCGCGGTGGAGGCGCGCAGCGCCAGGCGGACTCCAGCGCCATGCAATAGGCCCAGGCATAGGCCACGGTGGAATCGCCCGAGACCCGGCCGGCCAACCGGTAGCCCTCGGGCGGCGCCAGTTCGGTGAAACGCCGCTCGATGCCCTTGTGGGTGTAGCCCAGGTGTTCCTCCAGCCGCAGCACCTTCTCGCCGACCACCGAAAAGCGGAAGTGGCCGGGTTCGATGATGCCGGCATGCACCGGCCCGACCGCGATCTCGTGCACGCCGTCGCCCTCCACGCGCACGAAAGGATAGTTGGCAGGCAATATGCCGCCGGTGGCCGCACCCGCCGGCGCGCCGCCTTGCAGCGGCCGCGCCCCTGCCGGCCACAGGCCGTGGTCCAGCCAGGGCCGGCCATCGCGGCTGTCCTGCACGGGGATACCCACCAGGTCGGTCATGGCACGTTGCATCCGGCCCGCGCATGGGAATACGCCGGCCAGGTCCGGCACGGCGGGCGCGACGCCATCCAGTCGCAGTTCGAGCCACATCAGCCCCCGCGCCGCGGCGTATGTGACGCATGCCGTCAACGTGCCGCCGATGGCACTCCGATCAACGCCCCACAGCGCAACGAGGCGCCCGCCAGCGTCCGCCACCGCGCGGGCCGTGACCGACCAGCCGTCTGGATCGACCCGGCCATGCCAGACTGGCAGCGGCGCGGGCAACCGCTCCAGGTTGAGGCCGGGATCGGACAGAGTCATCGGTTCAGCTCCCAAGCATTGCGGCTGCCTGCCGGTACCAGGTGTCGAGATAGGGCGGAACATAGAGGCCCAGCATCAGCCCCAGGGCGAGGTGCGTGAACACCGGGACCAGCGCTGGCGGATGCGCCAGCGGCATGAGCGTGGTGTCGCCGAAGACCATCGGCTGCACCCGGCTGAACACCGCGGCGAACGCCAGCCCAAGTGCCAACAGCAGGAAGGGCGTGGCCCACGGCTGTTCGCGCATGGCGGTGGTGACGATCAGGAACTCGCTGGCAAAGACCCCGAACGGGGGCATGCCCAGGATGGCGAGCACTCCTACCATCAGGCCCCAGCCGACCGTGGGACTGACACGGATCAACCCGCGAATATCGTCCATGACTTGCGTGCCCGCCTTCTGCGCGGCGTGGCCGACGGCGAAGAAGATCGCTGACTTGACCAGCGAATGCACCGTCATGTGCAGCAGGCCGGCATAGCTGGCGATCGGCCCGCCCATGCCGAAGGCGAAGGTCATCATGCCCATGTGCTCGATGGACGAATACGCGAACATGCGCTTGATGTCGCGTTGCCGGATCAGGAAGAAGACAGCCGCGACCACCGATAGCAGGCCGAACCCCATCATCAGGCGGCCGGTCAGATGGTTGCCAAGCGCCGCATCGGTCAGCACCTTGCAGCGCAGCACGGCATAGAGCGCCACATTGAGCAGCAGGCCGGAGAGCACGGCGGATACCGGGGTTGGCCCCTCGGCGTGGGCATCGGGCAGCCAGTTGTGCAGTGGGACCAGGCCGACCTTGGTGCCATAGCCGATAAACAGGAAGGCAAACGCCAGCGTGATGATGTTGGGATCGAGCTGGCGCTTGACCGCGTCCAGGTTGGTCCACAGCAGGGCCCCGCCCTCCGGGCCGATGACCTGCTCGGCGGCCATGTACAGCAGCACCGTACCGAACAGCGCCTGGGCAATCCCCACCCCGCACAGGATGAAGTACTTCCAGGCGGCCTCGAGGCTCGCGGCGGTGCGGTAGACGCTGACCAGCAGCACCGTGGTCAGCGTGGCGGCCTCCATCGCAACCCACACGATACCCATATTGTTGGTCGTCAGCGCCAGCAGCATGGTGAAGGTGAAGAGCTGGTACATGCTGTGGTACAGACGCAGCCGCGGCGGCGTCATCTTGCCGTGGTCGTGCTCCACCCGCATGTACGGCCGCGAAAAAATCGAGGTGGTCAGCCCCACGAACGCGGTCAGCGCAACCAGGAAGACGTTCAGGGCATCGATGTAGAACTCCCGGTCCCATGCCAGCATGGGACCATCGGCGACGATTTGCGCCGTCAGCACGCAGGCGGCGAGGAATGTGCCCAGGCTGAAGGCGACATTGATGTCGCGGGCGCGCTCGCGATGTCCCGTCAGCGCCAGCACCAGCCCGCCGGCAAGCGGAAATCCAAGCAGAAAGGCCAGCGCGGTCAACTCAATCCTCCTTCAGCTTCTCAAGGTGACGGATGTCCAGGCTGTCGAACTGCTCGCGGATCTGGAACATGAACACGCCCAGGATCAGCACGCCGATCAGCACATCCAGCGCGATGCCCAGCTCGACCACCATCGGCATGCCATAGGTCGCGGCGGTGGCCGCAAAGAAGAGGCCGTTCTCCATCGCCAGGAAGCCGATGACCTGCGGCACCGCCTTGGAGCGCGTGATCATCATCAGGAAGGACAGCAGCACGCAGGCCAGCGCAATGCCCAGCGTGCCGCTGGCGAGCTTCAGCGACAGCCGCGAGATCGGCATGGTGAGGTTGAAGGCGAAGATCACGACCAGGATGCCGATCAGCATCGTGGTGGGAATGTTGATCAGCGTCTCGACGTCCCTGCGGATCCGGAGACGATCGATCACGCGGTGCAGCAGATAAGGGATGAGCAACGCCTTGAGGATCGCGGTCAGGCCGGCCGACAGGTAGAGGTGCGGCTGGCCCGTCACGTAGCCGACGATAGCCGTGGCCAAGGCCAGGGTCGCACCCTGCAGCGTGAACAAGTTGATCAGCGACAGGATCCGTCGTTGCGAGATCATGGCGAAGGCGAGGATCAACAGCACCGCGCCGAGCAGGTTGACAAACTGGGTGAGGAGTACGGTCACTGGACTGGCCTCCGGGGGTTCAGCGTGCCAGCAGCAAGTGGACCAGCATGCCGATCACCGCCAGCAGAAAGGCGGTGGCCAGGAACTCCGGCACGCGGAAGATGCGCATCTTGGCGCTCGCCGTCTCCAGCGCCGCCAGCAGGATCCCGCCCACCATGAGCTTGAACAGCAGCGCGGGCAGCGCCAGCAGCATGGCCAGGGGAGCTTGCGCTTCTGCAACGCCCCATGGGAAAAACAGCGCCAGGCCGATGCAGGAATAGGCGAACAGCTTCAGGCTTGCCGCCCACTCAAGGAGGGCCAGATGCCGCCCCGAATATTCCAGGATCAGCGCCTCGTGGATCATCGTCAGCTCGAGGTGGGTGGCGGGATTGTCGACCGGTATGCGGGCGTTCTCGGCCAGGGATACCATGGTGAACGCCACGCCGGCAAACGCCAGGCCGGGATAGATGGCCAGGTCCCGGTGAGCAATCGTCTCGACGATGGTGGTGAGCGAGGTCGACTTGGAGACCAGCGAGGCGGAGAACAGCACCATCAGCAGCGCCGGTTCCGCCAGGAAGCCGATCAGCATCTCGCGCCGCGCTCCCAGGGTCCCGAAAGCGGTGCCGACGTCCATCGCCGCCAGCGAGATGAAAACCCGCGCCAGCGCGAACAGGCCGACCAGGGCAATCGCGTCGGCGGCCGGTGCCAGTGGCAGATCGGTGGACACGGTCGGGACGATCGAGCAAGCCAGCGCCATGCAGCCGAACACCACGTAAGGCGTGGCGCGGAACAGCGGCGAGGCATTGTCCGCGACCACCGAGTCCTTGTTGAACAGCTTGTGCAGCATGCGATAGGGCTGCCAGAGGCTGGGTGCCGACTTGTTCTGCAGCCAGGCCCGCCACTGATTGACCCAGCCGGTCAGCAGCGGCGCCAGCGCGATCGAAATCACGATCTCAAGCAGCTGTGACAGGATCCCGGTCAGGTTCATGCGGCCCTCTTCACATCACGGCCAGCAGCGTGGCGGCCAGGGTCAGGAAGCTGTACAGCAGGTAAACCGAGATGCGTCCCTGTTGCATCAGGCCGATCAGCCGGGCCAGGTACGACGCCAGATCGATCACGGGGACATACATCCAGCGCCAAAAATGATCCGCCACTGTGACCCGGTAGTGCGGCTGCTCATCGAATGGCGTCGGCAGGTCGCGGCGCATCAGGAAAAACGGCTCAAAGATCTGGCGGATCGGCTGCCCGAACCCCTCGGCAGTGTCCTGCATGCGCGCGGTGCCCCAGGGAAAGCCGCAAGCCCAGGGCGGGCTGCGGCGAAGCCGACCGTGGTACAAGCGGCGCACCAGCAGGTAGGCGAGCGCAACGCTGGCCAGGATGCCTGACAGGAAAATAACCGGCCCGTAGCTGGCCTGGGCCAGGCCATTCGGCGCCAGCAGCCAGCTGCTGGCCGCGGTCCGGGCGCCGAGTCCGCTCGCCACCAGTTGCTGCGTCACCGGATCGATCAACTGGACGAATTGCGTCGGCAGCAGGCCAAGCGCGATGCAGCCCAGCGCCAGCCACAGCATGCCCGCGCGCTCCCAACGGCCGGCGTCGTGCGCGTTGACCAGTCTGGGCTCACGGGGCTGGCCGAGGAAGATCACGCCGAAGAACTTGACCATGGTGTAACCGGCCAGTGCCGCCACCAGCGCAATCAGCGCGGCGACCACCGGGATCAGCATGGTCAGTATCGGTTCCGGCAGACCAGGCGTGAACAGGAAGCTCTGCAGCAGCAGCCACTCCGAGACGAAACCGCCAAGCGGCGGCAGCCCGGCGCTGGCCAGCACGCCCAGCAGTGTCAGCCAGCCCACCCATGGCATGTAGCGAATCAGTCCGCCTAGCTTGCCCAGGCTTCTCTCGGTGGTGGCATGCAGCACGCTACCGGTTCCCAGAAAAAGCAGGCTTTTGAAGAATGCATGGCTGGCGACATGGTAGAGCGCGGCCGTCAGGGCGAGGGCGGCCATCGGCTTCATGCCGTAGGCCGAGAACAGCAGTGTCAGCCCCATGGCAACGAAGAGCAGGCCCATGTTCTCGATCGACGAATAAGCCAGCAGCCGCTTCATGTCGGTCTGAACAGCTGCGAAGACCACGCCGAACAGCGCGGTGGCCAATCCAATCGCCAGCAGCAATCCGCCCCACCACCACAGGCGCATCGGCAGCAGGTCGAAAGATACGCGCAACAGGCCGTAGATGGCAGTGTTGAGCATGACGCCGCTCATCATTGCCGATACCGGTGACGGCGCGGCCGGATGCGCCTCCGGCAGCCAGATGTGCAGAGGCAGGATGCCGGCCTTGGCGCCGAATCCGAACAACGCGAGCAGGAAACCGGCGGAGGCCCAGAACGGCGTCAGCGCCTGGGCGCGCATGTTGGCAAACGTATAGTCGCCGGTATTGGCCTGCAGCACGCCAAAGCACAGCAGAATCGCAATCGCCCCGATGCGCGCCATCGTGATGTAGAGATAGCCGGCGGCGCGCACTTCGGCGATGCGGTGGTTGGCGGTCACCAGGAAGAATGAAGCCAGCGCCATGGTTTCCCACATCACCATGAACGAGTAGGCGTCGTCGGCCAGGATCACCCCGGCCATGCTGGCAAGAAACAGGTGGTATTCAAGACAAAGCAGGCCTGGCGGCGTACCTTCGCCCGTGCGGAAGTAGCCAGCCGCAAACGTGGAGATGCCAGCCGCCGCTCCCCCCATTACCATCAGGAAGTAGGCGGACAGGCTGTCGAGCCGGACGTGGAACGGCAGCGATGGCAGGCCAATGGGCAGCACGGCTGCCTCGGGCGTGCCGGACACAGCGTGCAGCGCCAGGCTGAACAGCGCAAGCCCTAGCAGTCCCCCGATGGGGAACAGCACGTGGGATACCAGGGCAAACCGATGCAGCGCCAGGACCCCTGCCACGCCGATAAGCAGCCAGGCCCCAACCACAACAAGCATCCAGTCGAGATGGAGCCATTGCGTGAGAGGGGGCACGGTGCTCATGGATCAGGCTCCACGACGGGTCGTACGGCGCTTGGCAGGAGGTGCCGCGTCGCGCCGCGACGACGCGCCGACCGGTGGCCTCTCTTTGCCCTTGGCTTCCGCCTTGTCCGTGCCTACGCCGCTGGGCACGTACTGGACGCCATGCTGGGCCAGGTAGTCGCGGATAAGCCGCCGTATCACCTGCGAGGCAGTCAGATCCTGTTGTGCGCAGAGGCGCTCGAAGGCGGCCTTCTTGTTGGGATCGATGAGCAACGTAAGCCGAGCGGTCTTTTGCTCCATGGGATCCTCAAGATGGCAATACGATGATTACATGAATCACATCATAGATGATGGCCATGCGAATCAAAAGGCCTGGACGCTGCCATTCCTTTACTCGCTGCAACCAGGGCAAATACACTGGACGGCGTCGCACATTCGTCGCTGGCGTTTCCTGCTGTCAGCCTAGTGCATGCGGCGCTGCAGCATCCCGCTGTCGCCGGTGCGCAATTCTCCCAATGCGGTCAGCGCCATCGAGTTTCTCGTTCCGCGTGTGCTAGGCTGAAGGCGAAATCCTGCCGCCCACGCGGAGACACCAATGGTCGAAGCTTCCGAACTGAAGTCGGGCATGGTCATCATGCTTGAAGGTGAACTTCATAGCGTTACCAGCGCCGGGTACCACGCCGGCGGCGGCCAACAGGGGAGCGCAGTTTTCGCCAAGTTCAAGAGCCTTAAGACTGGCCACATCAAGGAGTTGCGGTTACACCCGGGCAACAAGCTCGAAGAGGTCGCGCTTGATCACCAGGAGATGGAATATCTGTACACCGATGGTGACGCCTTTTTCTTCATGAATCCCGACACCTTCGAGCAGATCAGTTTTCCTGCGGAAACCATGGGCGCATACCAGAAGTTTCTTCGTCCCAATATGCGAATCCCGGTGCAGCTTTATGAGGGCGAGCCAGTCACCATCGCATTCCCCCCTGCGGTCGAGGTAACCATCATGTCCACGCCGCCGGGCCTGCACGAGCATGAATCCTCTACCTTCAAGGCTGCCACGCTGGAGAACGGCATGGAAGTTCTCGTTCCTCAGTTCGTCAAGGAAGGGGACACGGTGCGAATCGAGGTCGCTTCAGGAAAATATTTGGAGCGGATAAGGCGAGGGACGCGAAAGGCGTGACTCCGGTGCCGCGCGACTCCCTGCATGCGCAGCGCCGCGTACAGTTCCGGCGGGACGGGGGCGGCAGCGTCGGCAGTACCGCATTCGGCACCTGATAGCCATCAGCGACAAAAGGCTTGGCGCGTAAGCGCGGCGATGCTTCCGTCGCCTTGGTTCTACGGTCCTCTTGCCTCCTTCCGGACGGCTTCGTCGTAGCGTGTTCTTTGTCATGCCGGGCTGTCAGCCCAGTCCTATATTTGACACAGTGCCAATCGTGCTGCGCGACGCACCGCGATGATTTCGCTAACAGGAGGGCAAGATGAACGACATCCAATCTGATTTCTCTATGCGCAAGGACGCATTGGCCCGCGACGTCGATACGCTGATGGCCGACGTTCAGGCACTTCTTCATGATGTCAAAGCCGAAACCGGCGTAGGGACCAGCCTTGAGCGCCATGCACTCAAGGCCCGGCAGCGCGCGCTGCAGGAGCGCATCGTTACGCTGCGCGAAGAAAGCCGCGCCAAAGTCTCCGAGTGGGCGACAACGACCGATCGCTACGTTCATGAGCATCCGTGGCAAAGCATGGGTACTGTGGCCGCCATCGCGGCTACCACAGGCGCTATCGTCGCGCTGGCTGCCAGCCACCGTTAGGTATTCGTGACTGAGGGACCTGCACGGCAGTGACCCGTGCTGGTCCCGCAAGGGGCACGTGTTTTTTGCCATGCCGGCAAATGGCTACAGCCCCTTGCGGGAGCCTCGATCTAAGTGGCGACACATCTGAGCGGCAATACAACAACTGTGCCCGCCAGGTGCGATTGCCCAGACGCGCCACGCTGGACGGTCTGCTTACGTGCGACCCGCAGGATGTTTACCCAGGAGGCCAGTCATGGACGGGCTGACAAAGGAAGAGTTGGCGAAGTTGGTGGCCCAAATGGACGCTGAGGAGTTGCGCATTCGTGCCGTCGCCGGAACCGCGGATTCGCCTGTTGTGGCGCCAACACAACGTGAACACCTTGATGATGGTGAAGTGGCGGACGAAAAGACTGTGCAGCGCCAGGGCGACGCGATGCTGAAACACTATCGCATGCAACTGGCTGACATTGAAGCAGCCCGGTCACGGATGAGGAGCGGCCAGTATGGCGTCTGTATTGACTGCCAGCAGGCGATCCGTTTCGCCCGCCTGCAAGCGTACCCGACCGCCACGCGCTGCACGGCATGCCAGAATCTCCACGAACACCGCCATCCCCGCCAGGCGCAGGAGACGCGCCGACCGGCTTCCACAGATCTTTCGTCGCCGGACTGACTTACTCGTTCCTGAGATCAATGCCGAAGCCGCCCGCCAGTTCACAATCGATGATCCCGGCGGCGTAGGCGAAAAGCCATTCCTCTGCCTCCTCCAGCGTTGCGGGCGGGTGGGGCCAGTCCGGCGTAAAGCGGATGCCCATGTCCTCATTGCGCGTGGAGATCTGGACTCGCCCGCCTGGCTTGCCTGGCTCAATCACCTCCGGCACGAAGAGCGCAACGTGGAATCCCTTGTAAGACCGCTTTTTTTCCAGCATTTCAGCCTCCGGCAATTTACGATGTCCGTAGCTCAGCCCGAGCGCCGGACTGTCTTGAATTCAAGATATAGCGAGGCGCGGCTAATGCCTAGTAATGCCGCGGAACCCCGGCGATCACATCGGAGCGTGCGGTTGAATTTGACCTAGACTGAAAAAGTGCCTTCGCGCGCTTCGAGGCTGGGCAATGGAGCTTCATTGGCAGCCAACTGATGCGGGCGAATGACAATGGCACAGGCAACACACAATCATCTGCTGCCTGAACTCATGTGAATTGGTGTTCACGAAGGGGGCATCATGTTGCAAGCCAGTGAAATGCAGCAACGTTTTAGTCATCTGCAGCAAACCATCAGCGAGACATCCCGGACTTGTCATGCCGATACGGGGATTCCACAAGACTTGATGAACTGGGTGGATGAGCTCGACAAGGAGTGCAAATCGGCATCGAAGGTCGTGTCTTCCAAGGATGAGGATCGGATCCGGCAGTGGGTCGATGATCTCGAACGGATCGGTGATCGTGCAGACCGCGCTTGCCAGCAGGCCGGCAGTCTCGATGCAAAGGTCAAGGATGCAGTCAGTTCGATGCATTCGGAACTTGCTGACCTGAAGCGCCAACTGCACTAACTTATCTGACAGCCCCGGTCCAACCAGCCGGGGCTGATTGCATGCGCCGCGGTCAAGGCGCGCACGATCTCAGGCCGCAGGCAAGGCCAGGTTGCACCTGCACCCAGCCTGCATAGGCGGCCTCCCTCAGCCCTGCAGGGCACCCAAAATCACCTCCTGCACACGCGCTTTCCAGGCGGATCAGCGCGCTGGAGAAGGCCATTGGCCTGCGGCTGCTGCATCGCACGATGCGCAAGGTCGAGCTGACCGAGGCCGGGCAGCTCTACTACGAGCGCTGCAAGCGCATCTGGACGAAGCACGGATCGCCCACGAGCAACCGGGGGAGATGCTGCCGCCTGGCAATGCTGGGCCTGGGCGTGGTCTTGCTGGCCGAGGAGGTGGCGGCAGAGGACGTGGCGGCCGGCCGCCTGCGCCGGATATTGCCTGGCAGGCAGACCAGGCCGACGCCGGTCTATGCGCTGACCGAAACACGCTTGCTGCCGGCAAAGACACAGCGCTTTATCGAGTTCCTGAAGGAGCGTCTGGGCACCAAAGCGTGAGCACACAGTGATTGCGCGCCGAACGCGCAATCACCTCCAGCGACGGTAGCCCTCACTTGCGCCGCATTTGCATGACCGTAGGCTTGCCATCAACGTTGTCGAACGTCACGGATACCGCCTCGCCCTCCTTGAAATCCTTCAGCGATGCGCGATCCTTGACGGGGAACGCCATGGTCATCGGTCCCATGCCGAGGTTGGCGATCGGTCCGTGCCTGAGCGTGACCTTGCCGGCCTGCGCATCGATCTTCTTGATCTCGGCTGCCACGGGTTGCGGCGCCTGCTGCGCGGGTGCGGACGGCTTCATGTCCATGCCGTCCATCGATCCCGCTGCGAATGCGGCCGGCGTGGTGGCGAAAGCCAGCGCGAGGGCGAGCGTCTTGATGGAATTCATAGTGGTTCCTTCTGAAGTGAGGGGTGTACGGAAACTGGTTGAGGTCTGGTCTGGCGCCGGCGCATCAGCAAATACACCGCCGGCACCACGAAGAGCGAAAGCAATGGCGCGGTGAGCATGCCGCCCACCATCGGCGCGGCAATGCGCTGCATGACCTCGGAGCCGGTGCCATGCGACCACATGATCGGCACCAGGCCGGCAAGGATGACGGCGACGGTCATTGCCTTGGGGCGCACGCGCAGCACCGCGCCTTCCTGGATGGCCTCAAGCAGCGCGGACAGGCTGGCATCGCCCTGGTTCGCGCGCGCGGTCCATGCCTGCTTCAGGTAGAGCAGCATGATCACGCCGAATTCCGCCGCCACGCCCGCCAGCGCGATGAAGCCGACCACGCCGGCAACCGACAGGTTGTAGCCCAGCAGGTAGAGCAGCCAGAAGCCGCCGATCAGCGCCAGCGGCAGTGTGCCCATGATGAGCAGGGCTTCATCGAGACGGCCGAACACCAGGTACAGCAGCACGAAGATGATCAGCAGCGTGAACGGCACTACCACCTTCAGCTTTGCGGCGGCCCGCTCCAGGTATTCGAACTGCCCCGACCAGCTCAGCGAATAGCCAGCCGGCATCGGCACCGCTTTCGCAACGGCGGCCTGCATATCCCGGACGGCCGAGCGCAGGTCACGCCCGCGGATGTCGACATACACCCAGCCCGACAGTCGCGCGTTTTCGCTGCGCAGCATCGGCGCTCCCTGCACCACCTGGATGCGCGCCAGGTCGGACAGCACGATCTGCTGGCCCTTGTCCGTGACGATGGGCAGGCTGCGCAGTTGCTCCACCGAGTCGCGGTAGTCGCGCGGGTAGCGTACGTTGATAGGGAAGCGCGCCAGCCCGTCGACGACCTCGCCCACATTGTCGCCGCCGATGGCCGACGATACCACGCTCTGCACATCCGCGATGTTCAGCCCGTAGCGGCCCGCCGCCACGCGATTGATGTCGATATCGACATAGCGCCCGCCGCTCAGCCGCTCGGCCAGTGCCGACGTCACCCCCGGCACTGTCCTGACGGCTTCCTCGATGCGCGTTGCCAGGCGATCGATCTCCTTCAGGTCCGCGCCCGCCACCTTGATGCCGACCGGGCTCTTGATGCCGGTGGCAAGCATGTCGATGCGGTTGCGGATCGGCGGCACCCAGATGTTGGACAGGCCCGGCACCTTGACCACGCGATCGAGCTCTTCCACCAGCTTGTCGGTGGTCATGCCGGCACGCCACTGGTCGCGCGGCTTGAACTGGATGGTGGTCTCGAACATCTCGAGGGGAGCCGGATCGGTCGCGGTATCGGCGCGGCCGGCCTTGCCGAACACGGTCGCCACCTCGGGCACGGTCCTGATCAGGCGGTCGGTCTGTTGCAGCAGCTGCGCCGCCTTGCCGGCGGAAAGGCCTGGCAATGCCGACGGCATATAGAGCAGGTCGCCCTCGTCGAGCGGCGGCATGAATTCGGCGCCGGTACGCAGCATCGGCCACGCCGTCGCGGCCAGCAGCACCGCGGCGACCGCAAGGGTGGTCTTCGGGTAGGCCAGCACCCGTGCCAGCACCGGCCGATAGGCGCGGATCAGCCATCGGTTCAAGGGGTTGGACTGCTCCGAAGGAATCCTGCCGCGGATCATGTAGCCCATCAGCACCGGCACCAGCGTCACCGACAGGCCCGCCGCCGCGGCCATGGAATAGGTCTTGGTAAAGGCCAGCGGCGAGAACAGCCGGCCCTCCTGCGCCTCCAGCGTAAAGACCGGGATAAACGACAGCGTGATGATCAGCAGCGAGAAGAACAGCGCGGGCCCGACCTCGGTGGCGGCCCGGCCGATCACGCCCCAGCGCTCGTTCCCTGCCAGCGCCCGGCCGGGGTTCTCGGCATGCCAGTGTTCCAGCTGCTTGTGCGCGTTCTCGATCATCACGACCGCGGCATCGACCATGGCGCCAATGGCAATGGCAATGCCGCCCAGCGACATGATGTTGGCATTGATGCCCTGGTAGCGCATCACCAAAAAGGCGGCCAGCACGCCCAGCGGCAGCGACACGATCGCCACCAGCGCGGAACGCAGGTGGAACAGGAACAGCAGGCACACCAGCGCGACCACGGCGAACTCTTCGGCCAGCTTGTGTGTCAGGTTTTCCACCGCGCGCTTGATCAGCGCGGAGCGGTCATAGGTGGTGACGATCTGCACACCGGCAGGCAGGCTCTTCTGCAGCGTGGCTAGCTTCGCCTTGACCGCCTCGATGGTTTCCAGCGCGTTCTTGCCTGAGCGCATCACGATCACGCCGCCGGCAACCTCGCCCTGGCCGTCAAGTTCGGCGATGCCGCGCCGCATCTCCGGGCCGAGCTGGACGATGGCGACATCGCCCAGCCGCACCGGAATGCCGGCATCGCTGGTCACCAGCGGAATCTGCCGGAAATCGTCGAGCGTCTTCAGGTAGCCGCTGGCGCGCACCATATACTCTGCCTCGCCCATTTCCAGCACCGACCCGCCGGCCTCCTGGTTGGCGCCCCTGAGCGCCGCCAGCACCTTGCCCTGCGACAGGTTGTAGGCGCGCATCCGGTCCGGCAGCAGCACCACCTGGTACTGCTTCACCATGCCGCCCAGCGAAGCGACTTCGGCCACATTGGGCAGCGATTTCAGTTCGAAGCGCAGGAACCAGTCCTGCAGTGCGCGCAACTGGCCGAGGTCATGCTGGCCGGTCTTGTCCACCAGCGCGTACTCGTAGATCCAGCCGACGCCGGTGGCATCCGGCCCCAGCGCCGGCCTGGCCGCGGCGGGCAGGCGGGACTGCACCTGGTTCAGGTATTCCAGCACGCGCGAGCGCGCCCAGTACAGGTCGGTGCCATCCTCGAACAGCACATAGACGAACGAATCGCCAAAGAAAGAGTAACCCCGGACCGTCCTGGCGCCGGGCACCGACAGCATGGTGGTGGTCAGCGGATACGTAACCTGGTTCTCGACGATCTGCGGCGCCTGGCCCGGGAAGGGCGTGCGGATGATCACTTGCACATCGGACAGGTCGGGGAGGGCGTCGAGCGGCGTGCTTCGCACCGCCCACAGGCCCCATGCGGTCAGCATCACCGTGGCCAGCAGGACCAGGATGCGGTGGCGGATCGAGGCCAGGATCAGGCGCGCGATCATGGCCGGGCTCCCTGGGCGGTGCCGGCGGGCTCGACCGACGACAGCATGGCCGCGCCGTCGCGGTCCAGGTGGAAGCGGAAGCGGATGCGGTCGCCAGGCTTCAGTCCCTTGGGCAGGCCTGTCGGCGGCGCGGCGAAATCCATGGTCATCGCACCCCACTGTGCCGACGGGATGGGGCCATGCGAGATGGTCAGGCTCTCGCTGCCGTTCACGGCTTCGATGCGGCCTGTGCCTTCATGCTCGGCCGATGGTGCGGCAGGTGCGGAGGCCGCAGGCGGGGCGGACATGCGTTGCGCGCTGCCGCGCAGGCTGGCTTCCGAGTCGATCAGGAACTGGCCGGACGTGACCACTTTCTGTCCCGGCGCCAGTCCGTCCAGCACCTCGACCATGCCATCGGCCTCGCGGCCGGTCTTGATCTCGGTGGCAACGAACCCTGCCTGGCCGGCATCGACCATGACGATACTGCGCTGGCCGGTGCGGATGACCGACTCCGACGGGATCAGCAACGCTTCCTTCTGCGCGCCACTGTCGAAGCCGACCGTGACAAACATGCCCGGCAGCAGGCGCCTGCCGGGGTTGGGCAGGATGATGCGGGCCTTGACGGTGCGGGTCGCCGGGTTGACGTCGGGAAGGATGGCGTCGACCTTGCCGGCAAGGGGGCTGGCCGTGCCGCCCTGCAGTACCGTGGCCGCCGCGCCGGGCCGGATGGTGCCGGCCTGGCCCTCTGGTACCTCGGCAATCACCCACACCTGGCTCAGGTCAGCCAGGCGGAACAGCGTCATGCCCGGCGACACGGTCATGCCCTCGCGCACCGCCACCTCGGTCACGAGGCCATCGACCGGGCTGGCGATGGCAACACCGGGCTGCGGCTTGCCGGATCTTTCGACCGCACTGACCTGGCCCGGCGTCATGCCTGCCTGCAGCATGCGATTCCTGGCAGCACTGCGCAGGTCGTCCAGATGCTCGCTCGCTGCCATGCGTGACACGGCCAGGTATTCCTCTTGCGCCGCGACCCAGTCGGGCGAGTACAGGGTGACCAGCGCCTGTCCGCGCCGGACCGGGTCAAGGGTGGCCCGGACCGCGACGTGCTGCACAAAGGCGTTGGTGCGCGCCTGGATGACCTGCACGCTGCGTTCGTCGATGGCGACATTGCCGGGCACCTGTAGCATCGCGGCCAGCCGTCCAGGCTTTGCCTCGGTGGTGCGAATGCCGAGGTTTTGCGCGACATGGCTGTCGACGGTGACACCGCTGCCGCTGCCATCGCCGTCCGCGTAGACCGGCACCAGTTGCATCTCCATGAAGGGAGATTTGCCCGGCTTGTCGAAGCGCTGGCCCGGCACCATGGGATCGTGCCAGTACAGGATCTTCCTGCCGGTCTTCGGGTCGATGTCGCCGGCCTTGAGCACGGTGGATTGCGCGCCAGCCGTGCTCGACGGTTGCGCAGTCTGTGTGCCGCGCGTGAACCCGAAGTGGTAAGCGCCGTAGAGGGCGATGCCGGCGACGACCAGCCCGGCTGCTGCTGCAATGATGTGCTTCTTCATTTTGCCTCCCTCACTGCGGCTTCGGCCTGGGCGGTAGGCAATGGCACCAGGTAGTTCAGGTCCGCCCACAGCTTCGCGGTCTTTGCCTCAAGCAGCAGGCGATCCATGGCGGTGTCGATGGCGCGATGGTTGGCTTCGGCGACCGCCGCCAAGGTGCCCGTGCTGGCGCGGTAGGCCGTCAGTGCCGCATCCGCCTGTGCCCGCGCGAGCGGCAAGGTCTTGTCGTCGTAGCGCCGCAGCCGGTCAAGGTTGCGCTGCAGCTCGGCCAGCCTGGCGCCGACCATGGCCTGGGTATTGCGCCGGACCATTTCCAGCCTGGCCCGCGCGTCATTGGCCTGCGCCAGCCGCGCACTGATTTCGCGGTCCTGGCGGTTGCCCCGGTCCCACGGCAATGGGAAGCTGACATTGAGCGAGCCCATGTTCGAGTAGGCCGAGCCGCGCTGGCTGTACATCAGCTCGACCGTCACGTCCGGCTTGCGGGCTTCCGTTGCCACCTGGATTTCCGATTCGGCCAGCGCCACGTCGCGCTGCGCAGCCGACAGTTCGGGCACGGCCTCGAACTCGCCCCTGGCGAGTTGCCGGGCGCCCGGCGGCACTTCAAGCGGTGGCCGCGCCGACAGCGGGCGCCGCGCAGCGGCGCCGACCCAGCGCTCCAGGTTCAGCGTGGCCGTTGCCAGCGCGGCGCGGTTCTCGTCCTCGCGGTCGTGCAGCTTCTGGATTTCCAGCTCCATCGCCAGTACCTCCGCACGCGAGCCGCGCCCGCCGCGGTAGGCCGCGGTGGCGGCCTGCAGCGCCAGTTCAAGCGGATGGCCGTGATGGCCGAGCAGCACGCCGGCCTGCTCCGCATACCACCGGTCGAGCCAGGCATTGACCGCATTGCGCTGCACGCCTGCCAGCCCCACTGTGCGCTGCGCGTCGGCAGCGGCGGCTTCGGCTTCAAAGCGCGCGGCCCTGGCGCGGCGCTTGTCCGCGCGCGTGAATTCCTGCATCACCGAGATCGAGCGCATGGTCATGGAATCCCGGCTCAGCGAGAACGCGTCCGAGCCGTTGACCGGCACGTTGTTGACGCCGAGCTTGAGCACGGGATCCGGCAGGCGGCCGGCGGCGACGGCCATTTGCCCGGCGGCCTCCACGGCGCCGCGCGACGATTCGGCGTCGCCGGCATGGGCGCTCGCGATCGCGACGGCTTCCTCAAGGGAGAGGGAAGGGGCGGATTGCCCGGGCGCGCCTTGCGGCGCAGCCAGGCCGATTGCGGGCGCGCTGAGCAGCGCCACGGTCAGGTGACGTAGAAAAAGCATAAAGCCTCCAGGGACGACGACTGCTGCCCGCATGGAAGCAGGCAGCACCAGGTGACGTCGAGCCGGAGGCTAAGTCTGGAAACTGCAGTGAAGGACGGTGAGGGGAGGCGGTGCGCGCGCCTCTGCCTCGGCGCGCAGCCCAACGCGAACCTCCGCCAGGACCACGCGCGTTGGCTCAAGCACGCGCATCAGCACCGGCATGAAGGCCGGAAGCTGCGGCGAAGCATGGTCGGCGTTCCTGGAATCGGCCTGGCAATGCGCCAGGCAAAGCCCGCTCTGGTCGATGTCCTGCTGGGTGTCACTGGCGGCCATATCGGCGCAGGATTCGGTCATCGCCGCCATCGTGCCGCTGTGTTCCGCCTGGTAGCGGCTGCCGGTACAGGCGTACGCCGCCACTGCCAGCTGGGCTGCCAGGAAGACAACGAGGAGGAAGCCGGCGAACCATGGCCGGCGATGCGATTTGCTCACGAGAGCGGTGCCTGTTTTGGCGACAATATATCAGTGTTCGGCGCCACCAGGCAGCATCGCTACTGCGGCAGCTTGCCGCACAGGTGGGCCGTTCGCGAACATAGCGAACGGCCTGATGCTGCACTTTCGCATGTTTTCCTGCAGCGGCAACGATGCCGTCCTGTGACACGTCACGGTGCCGAAATATTCGTCGTGCATCCTCCCGCCAAAACCAACGGGGAGGAAATATGAGGCGTCTTTCAATACTGGCAGCCCCGCTGCTGGCGCTGGCCGTGGCGTCGTGCGGCAGCGATGATGACAACAATGCGCCGGTCACGCAGCCGCCGGCTGCCGGCAGCACCGCGCCGGCGAAGAACGTCGTGTTCTTCCTTGGCGACGGCATGGGCATGACGACCATGACCGCGGCGCGGATCTACAAGGTCGGCGAGGATGGGGACCTGACCATGGATACGCTCCCCGAGAGCGGGTTTATCCGGACCTATTCGAACAACGCGCAGGTGACCGACAGCGCGCCGTCGATGGCGGCCTACATGACCGGTGTCAAGATGAACAACGAAGTCATCTCGATGACGCCGGAGACCAATGCCTTCGACGCCAGCGGCAAGGACTACCTGTCCGGCGCGGACAGCACCTGCCCGGCTTCCGGCAACGGCCAGAGCGTGCCGACGCTGCTAGAGCAGATGAAGGCGGCAGGCTACGGCACCGGCGTGGTCACCACCACCCGCATCACGCACGCAACCCCCGCCACGACCTACGCGCACGTGTGCCACCGCGACGCCGAGAACACCATCGCCGCGCAACTGGTGCCGCACGGCGCCGGCTACAACGGCGCGCTTGGCGATGGCGTCGATGTGATCTTCGGCGGCGGCCGCAAGCACTTCCAGAACAAGGCCGCGGGCGGCGCCCGCACCGACGGCCGCGACCTGGTCGGCGAGCTGACCAAGGCCGGCTATGCCTACGTTTCCAGCAAGGCCGAGTTCGACAAGAT
This sequence comes from Cupriavidus sp. GA3-3, assembly GCF_000389805.1. NCBI lineage: Bacteria > Pseudomonadati > Pseudomonadota > Betaproteobacteria > Burkholderiales > Burkholderiaceae > Cupriavidus > Cupriavidus sp. GA3-3. Next base: position 79,912 of record NZ_KB944471.1, on the reverse strand, counting down.
CGACGCCGCCAGCGCGAAGAAGGTGGCAGGGTTGTTCACGTCCAGCCATATGGCCTACGACCTGGACCGCGTGCCCGGCGATGAACCGAGCCTGGCGGAGATGACCGGCAAGGCCATCGACGTGCTTGCCGCGAAGAAGAAGGGCTTCTTCCTGATGGTGGAAGGCGGCCGCATCGACCACGCATTGCATGAAACCACCGCGCGCAAGGCGCTGCAGGACACCGTGGCTTTCGACACCGCGATCAAGACCGCGATCGACAAGCTCAACGTGATCGACCCGGGCCTGAAGAACACGCTGATCGTCGTCACCGCCGACCATGACCACACGCTGGTGCTGAACGGCTACGCCAAGCGCACCGGCCCCACCAGCGACAGCAACCCCGGCGTGCTGGGCCTGCTGAAGAACTACGTGACCGGCGCACTGTCCACGGACTCCGGCGGCAATCCTTTCACCATTATCGGCTTCGGCACCGGCGAGAACCGCCCGGCCACGCGCACCGCGCTGACCGATGCACAGGTCTACGACAAGAGCTATCACCAGGAAGCCGCGATCCCGACGGCGGCGGGTGGCGAGACCCATGGCGGCACCGATGTCTTTATCGGCGCACTGGGCAACGGTGCCGAATCCTTCACCGGTGTGATGGACAACACCGACGTGTTCGGCCTGATCAAGACGGCCATCGGCCTCTAAGCCACTATCGCTGACGGAATAACGCCATGAAACTCATCATTCGTACCGGCCTGTCCGCACTTGCGGCTGCCTGCGCCTGCATTGCTCTCCCTGCGCAAGCCGCGGGCGAGGCCAAGAATGTCATCTTCTTCCTGGGCGACGGCATGGGCCCGACCACCGTCACCGCTTCGCGCATCTACAAGTATGGCGAGACCGGCAAGCTCAACATGGAGTCGCTCAAGCGCACCGCGCGCGTGAAGACGTATTCGAACGACGCGCAGACCACCGACAGCGCACCGTCGATGGCGGCCTACATGACCGGCGTGAAGATGAACAACGAGGTCATCTCGATGTCGGCCGATACCAAGGCCAGCGACGGCTCCGGCAAGGCCTATGTGACCAGCGCCGGCGACAGCACCTGTCCCAGTGGCAACGGCGCGCCGGTCGTGACCGTGCTGGAACTGGCCAAGGCCGCCGGCAAGTCGGTCGGCGCGGTGACCACCACGCGCGTGACCCACGCAACGCCGGCGGCCACTTTCTCGCACGTCTGCCACCGCGACGGCGAGAACAATATCGCCGCGCAGGCAACGCCCGGCAACGCCGGCTACAACACCGCGCTCAAGGACGGCCTGGACGTGCTGCTTGGCGGCGGCCGCCGCCAGTTCCTGCCCAGCGCCGCGGGTGGCAAGCGCACCGATGGCGTGGACCTGACCACGCAGTTCCCGGGCTACACCTACGTGACCACCGGCACCGCGTTCAAGGCCGTTGACCCGGCATCCACCAGCAAGCTGCTCGGCCTGTTCAACATGGACCACCTCAACTACGACCTGGACCGCGTCAAGAACAATGTCGACGAGCCCAGCCTGGCCGACATGACCGAGAAGGCCATCCGCATCCTGCAGAAGAACGGCAACGGCTATTTCCTGATGGTGGAGGGCGGCCGGATCGACCATGCGCTGCATGGCACCAACGCCAAGCGCGCGCTGGAAGACACGATCGCGTTTGACGATGCCATCAAGCGTGCGCTGTCGATGGTGGACCTGTCGAACACGATGATCGTGGTCACTGCCGACCACGACCATACGATGACGATCAACGGCTACTCGCATCGCGGCAACCCGATCCTGGGCACGTCGACGGACATCAAGACCAGGCAGCCGGCCACGGCGGCCGACGGCCTGCCTTACACCACGCTGGTGTTCGGCAACGGCGGCGGTCCGCGCAAGACCCCGCGCGACAACCCCGCGCTGGTGGACACCACGGCCGACGGCTACCTGCAGGAAGTTGGCGTCAACCTTGGCTCGCCGGGCTCGGAAACACACGGCGGCGGCGATGTGATGCTGTTCTCGACGGGGCCGGGCAACGCCGCGCTCAAGGGCACCATCGACAACACCAAGGTGTTCAGCGTCGTAAAGTCCGCGCTGGGCCTCTGATGCCGGCCGCGGCCTTGCTGCACGACTGAGTACAGGGTCTTTTGATGCCATGCGCGCGCCGGTTTGCCGGCGTGCGCATTTTCGCTTTCTGAACGGATTTCATGAAAACCAAGCAAGCCACTCCCGTCCTCGCACTGCTGCTGGTCTCGGCAGCCTTCACCGCCGTGGCGGCAGAACCGTCCAAGGCCTCCGGCCCGCTGGCGCTGCGCGTGCAGCATGAGTTGTCGGCGCTCGGGGCCGACGGCGTGCGCCGCGACATCTACTTCACCGAACGTGTCTACCGCGAGGGCGGCACGGTCTGGATCGAGCGCGAGATCCCGCACGGGGCGCACGACGAAGCCGAGCACGCCAAGGCAGACAAGGGCCACAAGCACATGGACATGTCGGCCGCCGCGCGCTGGATCGAGCGGCAGCCGTCCGGCAAGCTGTCGGTGCGGCTGGTCAGCGACGCCATGCGCAAGACCTTCGAAGTCAGCCCGGCCGAATACGGCAACATCGGCTTCGACGGCTCATGGGCGACCGCCTACCACCTGCTGGATCCGGCAGCGCTCAAGACCATGAGCGCGAGCGGTCCTGCGCGCGGCGGTGTGCAGGAGTACCGCGCAAAGCGCGGCGATGAACAGGTGACGGTCCAGTGGGACGTGGCCGGCCAGTATCCGCGCCTGGTCCAGTCGCGCAATGCCAGCGGCACGCAGAAGAAGATCACGCGGGTGACCGCCGCTGCCTTGCCGCAACCCGCTCCGTGGAACCGCACCCGGCCCTATGCGAAAGGTGAGTACACGGATCTGATGGACTAGTCCGCGGCTATCGCAGGCGCGGTTGTCCTCTGGACAACTCGGACGTCGGGCAGGGTGCCAGCGGCGCTTCGCCGGATCAGGCATTGCATCAATCCCATATTTCTAGTATTGTAGAAATATGGAAGAATATGATGTTGTCCGCTCCCTTGCAGCCTTGGCCCACGGGCTGCGCCTCCAGGTCTTCCGGATGCTGGTCGTCGCCGGCCCGGGTGGCATGACGCCCGGCGCGATGGCCGAGCGGCTGGACGTGCCTGCGGCCACCCTGTCGTTCCACCTGAAGGAACTGGCACACGCCGGCCTGGTGACGCAGGAGCGGGACGGACGCAACCTGATCTACCGCGCCGCTTTCGCGCATATGAGTGCGTTGCTCGGCTACCTGACCGCCAATTGCTGCGAAGGTGTCGAGGACAAAGCGGCGGTTCCCTGCCACTGCTGATGGAGATGTTCCGATGAAGCGCTTTCACGTTCACGTCCATGTCGACGACGTTGGCAAGAGCATTGCCTTCTATTCGAAGCTCTTTGCCGCTGAACCGACGCGAGTCGAGAGCGACTACGCCAAATGGATGCTCGAGGATCCGCGCATCAACTTCGCGATCTCCACGCGCGGCCAGGGGACGGGCGTCGACCATCTCGGTTTCCAGACCGATGACGCCGCCGAGCTTGCTGAACTGAAAGCGCGCGCCGAGGCGGCCGACATGGCGCTGCTGGACCAGGGTGAAACCACCTGCTGCTATGCCCGCAGTGAGAAGCACTGGGTCACCGATCCGCAGGGCATTGCATGGGAGCACTTCCATACGCTGGGCAACGTCCCGGTATTTGGTGAAGGCAAGGCCGAAGCGGCGTCCGCCGAAGGCTCCGCCTGCTGTGCACCGCGTGCCCCGCGCGGCAAGCCGATCGGAATTGCAGTGAACTCCAACTCGTCGTGCTGCTAAGGACTCGCCATGAGCGCCAGCGTCTACAACGTTCTCTTCGTCTGCAACGGCAATTCGGCCCGTTCGATCCTGGCCGAGGGACTGATGAACCATCTTGGCCAAGGCCGCTTCCGCGGCTATTCGGCAGGCAGCCACCCGACTGGCGTGGTGAACCCGTTCGCGCTGGAAGCGCTGGAAAAGCTGGGTCTTCCGACCGGCGGGTTCCGCAGCAAGAGCTGGGACGAATTCGCGCGAGATGGCGCCCCGGCGCTCCACTTCGTGTTCACGGTGTGCGACAAGGCCGCCGGTGAACTCTGCCCGGTCTGGCCGGGCCAGCCGATGACCGCGCATTGGGGCGTGGCGGATCCTGCAGCCGGTGAAGTATCGGACGAGCGCAGGCAAAAGCTGGTCCGCGAAGCGGCGGTAATCCTCACGCGACGCATCGAGTACCTGCTCGCACTCCCCATCGATAAACTGGATGCCGTAGGCCTGCAACAGGCCGTACGGGACATCGGCCAAAGCTGACTCTTTACTGTCCATGACTACAAACGTTCTGATCCTGTGCACCCACAACTCTGCCCGCAGCGTGCTGAGCGAAGGGATGCTCAACCATTGGGCCAGCAAGCTCGGCAAGGATGTGCGCGCCTTCAGCGCCGGCAGCGCACCGAGCGGGCGCCTGAACCCGTTCGCACTGGAAGCGCTGACCAGTGCCGGCGTCGACGTGAGCGGCTACCGCAGCAAGAGCTGGGACGAATTCGTCGGCGACAACGCGCCGGAAATGCGGATCGTGATCACGGTCTGCGACAGCGCCGCGGCGGAACAGTGCCCATATTGGCCGGGCAGCCCGGTCAAGGTGCACTGGGGCTATGCCGATCCGTCCAACGCCCTGGGCGGCGACGAGGGCAAGCGCCTGGTATTCGAGCTGACGCGCGAGGCCATTGGCTACCGCATGCTGCAACTGCTGGCGTTGCCGCTGGAAGGCATGAGCAATGCGCAGCTGCAGGACGCGCTCAACGCGATCGCGAAGAACTGAAGGCGCCGGAACTCCAATGAATCAGAACGCAACCACCCACGCCCCCATTTCGACCAAGCCCGCCATCGGCTTCTTTGAACGCTACCTGACCATCTGGGTGGCCCTGTGCATCGTCGTCGGGATTGCGCTGGGGCAGGCGATGCCGGGCGCGTTCCAGGCGATCGGCAGCATGGAGTACGCCCAGGTGAACCTGCCGGTCGGCATCCTCATCTGGATCATGATTATCCCGATGCTGCTGAAGATCGACTTCGGCGCACTGGGCCAGGTGAAATCCCACTGGCGCGGCATCGGTGTGACGCTGTTCATCAACTGGGCGGTCAAGCCGTTCTCGATGGCGCTGCTGGGCTGGCTGTTCGTGCGGCACCTGTTTGCGCCCATGCTGCCCGCCGAGCAGCTCGACAGCTATATCGCCGGGCTGATCCTGCTGGCCGCGGCGCCGTGCACGGCGATGGTGTTCGTGTGGAGCCAGCTGTGCAAGGGCGACCCGTATTTCACGCTGTCGCAGGTGGCGCTGAACGATGCCATCATGGTGGTGGCGTTCGCGCCGGTGGTGGCGCTGCTGCTTGGCCTGTCGTCGATCACGGTGCCGTGGGATACGCTGCTGACGTCGGTGGCGCTGTATATCGTGGTGCCGGTGGCGATTTCGCAGGTGTTGCGCAAGCTGCTGCTGAGCAAGGGCGTGGCGCATTTCCAGCGGGTCGTGGGCAAGCTCGGTCCTTATTCCATCGCCGCGCTGCTGCTGACGCTGGTGCTGCTGTTCGCGTTCCAGGGCCAGGCCATCATCGAGCAACCGCTGGTGATCGCGCTGCTGGCCGTGCCCATCCTGATCCAGGTGTTCCTGAACTCCGGCCTGGCGTATCTGCTGAACCGGAAACTGGGTGTGGCGCATTGCGTGGCGGGCCCGTCCTCGCTGATCGGCGCCAGCAATTTCTTCGAGCTGGCCGTGGCGACGGCCATCAGCCTGTTCGGCTTCAAGTCCGGGGCGGCGCTGGCAACGGTGGTCGGCGTGCTGATTGAAGTGCCGGTCATGCTGCTGGTGGTCAGCATCGTCAATCGGACCCAAGGCTGGTATGAAGCGGGGCGCAAGGCCTGACGCCCGCCCCAAGGCACTCCGATCCCGGCGGCCGTGATGCTCAGGCTGCCATGGCTCAGGCCGCTTCGGTCGAGACGCCGCGGCGTTTGGTGGCCGCCGGCTTGCATGCCACTTCCGGCACGCCGCAGCCCTGCGGATTGCCTTGGCAGCAATGTTCCGTCAGGAAGGCAATGAGCGCGTTCATCGTCTCGAATTGCGCCCGGTAGATCACGAACTTGCCTTCCTGCGTATTCTTGATGAGACCCGCGTGGACCAGTTCTTTCAGATGGAAGGACAGCGTCGCGGGTGCGACACCCAGCGCTTCGCGGATCCGGCCCGCGCTGACGCCGTCCGGGCCGGCCTGGACCAGCAAGCGGAAGATCGCCAATCGGGAATCCTGGGCAAGTGCAGCGAGCGCTGCTACGGCGGTTTCATTCTTCATTGGTCGAACTGTAGAGGTACTGGCGCGGTCCGCGCAAGTCAGGTGCCGTCGAATTCAACTATTCTGATTGGATCCTGCTTCCGGCGCCCGCCGCCGCGGCGGTTCCCGCTTCGGGGTCTTGTGGCGCCAACGATTCCTTCAAGGAGAACCACAATGCGTGTCATGGTGATGGTGAAGGCCACGAGCGAATCAGAAAGCGGCAAGATGCCAAGCACGGAGTTGCTTGCGGCAATGGGCAAGTTCAATGAAGAGCTCGTCAAGGCGGGCGTCATGCTTGCGGGCGAGGGCTTGCACCCTAGCGCAAGGGGAAAGCGGGTGCGCTTTTCGGGCGATCAGCGGACTGTGACGGACGGGCCGTTCCCGCAGACCAGCGAAATCGTTGCCGGGTTCTGGTTGTGGCAAGTCGAGTCAATGGATGAGGCTGTCGAATGGGTCAGGCGCTGCCCCAATCCCATGGAAAGCGAGTCCGAAATCGAAATTCGCCCGCTGTTCGAGGTCGAGGACTTCGGTGCTGAATTCACGCCAGAACTGCGGGAGCAGGAAGAGCGGCTGCGCGCTGAAGTTGAAGGGCTTGCGAACAAGGCGCGCTGACGGGAGCCCAAACGCACAGGGCGAGGCGGTTGCCTCGCCGCCCAACGCTGGTTCTTTCGGCGTTGTCCATCTCCACGGCATGGAGCACCGTAGACCTGGGTGTCCTCTTGCGGGGCGCGCCGAGTGCAAAAGGTGTGCGCGTCCAGCGACCGTAGTCATCTCTTCGGCGGCTGACCTCGCCCCTGAAGGCGACGTCTCATTGGCGGCCAACTGATCCTGGACCGAGGCGCGTTGGCCTTTGAGCACAGTCCCGTGCTTCCTTGGCCTTGACCTTCCAACGATGGGAACCTCTAAGCTGGGGTCATCAGGCGCGACATGGACGTCCCACCGCGAATGGCCGTCGTCTTCGCATCATGAGCGTGTCATGAAGGTAAAAGGCACGCCGGATGACGCAGTGGATGCCCGGCCCGACAACTGAAGGAAGCAGCCAGGATGAACAGGACAAGCAACGAACGCGATGCAACCGAGCCTGGCCGCCACAGCGCCGGTGCACATGGCTCGACTCAGGACCAGTCCGGTCCTGTTCATCACGAGCATGCGCATCACCATGTTCATGAACCGGCTGGCACTGGAGCCGGGGCGGCGCAGCCCGCTGCCGAGGGAACGATTTATACCTGTCCCATGCACCCGGAGATCCGCCAGGATCATCCCGGCAACTGCCCCAAGTGCGGCATGGCGTTGGAACCGTTGTTGCCGGAACTGGATGAAGGCGAGAACCCCGAGCTGGTGGATTTCCGTCACCGCTTCTGGTGGACGCTACCGCTCACCGGTGTGGTGTTCGTCATGGCCATGTTCGGGCATCGCCTTGGCTGGATGGAGGTGTCGACCCAGAGCTGGGTCGAGCTTGCGCTGGCGACGCCTGTGGTGCTGTGGGCAGGCTGGCCGTTCTTTGTGCGGTGTTTCCACTCGATCGTCAACCGTAGTCCGAACATGTGGACGCTGATCGGAATCGGCACCGGTGCGGCCTATGTCTACAGCGTCATTGCGACCGTCATACCTGGCGCATTTCCGCAGGTGTTCGCCGAGCATGGCCGTATCGGTGCCTACTTCGAGGCAGCGGCGGTGATCATTTCCCTCACGCTGCTGGGTCAGTTGCTTGAACTCAAGGCCCGCTCCCAGACTTCCGCCGCCATCAAGTCGCTGCTGGGACTGGCGCCCAAGACGGCGCGGCGTATCGGTCCCGACGGCGCCGAAGAGGACGTGCCGCTCGCCCATGTCCACGTGGGCGACCTGCTGCGCGTGCGGCCCGGCGAGAAGGTGCCGGTCGATGGCGTGGTAACGGAAGGCACCAGCGCGGTCGACGAATCGATGATCACTGGCGAGCCCATTCCGACCACCAAGCGCGTCGGCGACCGCGTCATCGGCGCCACGATGAACACTTCGGGCAGCCTTATCATCCAATCCGAAAAGGTCGGCTCCCAGACCGTGCTGTCCCAGATTGTCCAGATGGTGGCGCAAGCGCAGCGATCGAAGGCACCGATGCAGCGGATGGCCGACCAGGTTGCCGGCGTCTTCGTCGTCGGTGTCATCGGCATTGCGGTGCTGACCTTTGTCGCGTGGGGACTCTTCGGCCCCGAGCCGAGCTGGGTGTTCGGGCTGATCAATGCCGTCGCGGTGCTGATCATCGCATGTCCGTGCGCGCTGGGGCTCGCCACGCCGATGTCCATCATGGTTGCAAGCGGGAAGGGCGCTTCCAGCGGCGTGCTGTTCCGCGACGCCGCTGCAATCGAGAACCTGCGCAAGATCGATACCCTGATTGTCGACAAGACCGGGACGCTTACCGAGGGTCGGCCGGCTTTTGAGCGCGCGATCGGCACCAATGGCTATGCCGAGGAGGACATGCTGCGGTTAGCTGCCAGCCTGGATCAGGGCAGCGAGCATCCCCTGGCTGCCGCGATTGTTGCAGCAGCCCGTGAGCGCGGCCTGCAGTTGGAAAAGCCGGAGGGCTTCGAGTCGAGCTCCGGGATTGGGGTAAGAGGCAAGTTGGGAGGCAGCAAGGTCGCGATCGGGAATACTGCGCTCATGGAAGCCGAAGGCGTTCCCATCGATCCGCTCGTGGCGCAGGCCGATGAGCTGCGGGCGCAAGGCGCCAGCGTGATGTATCTTGCCGTCGATGGCAAGCTTGCTGGCCTGCTCGCCGTTTCGGATCCGGTCAAGGCCACCACGCCGGAGGCGCTGGCGCATCTCAGGGGAGAAGGTATCCGTGTCGTGATGGCGACCGGCGACGGGATTGCGACGGCGAAGGCGGTGGCCGGGAAACTTGGCGTTGACGAGTTCCACGGCGAGGTGAAGCCGGCGGACAAGCTTGAACTTGTCAGTTCGCTGCAACAGGCAGGCGCGGTGGTGGCGATGGCGGGCGACGGCATTAACGATGCGCCGGCGCTGGCGAAGGCCGACGTCGGTATTGCCATGGGCACGGGCACTGATGTCGCGATGAACAGCGCTCAGGTCACGCTGGTCAAGGGGGATTTGCGCGGGATTGCCCGTGCCCGGAAACTCTCGCAAGCGACCATTCGAAACATGAAGCAGAACCTCGGTTTTGCGTTCGTTTATAACGCATTGGGCGTTCCGCTGGCGGCGGGCGTTCTGTATCCAATGACAGGCCTGTTGTTGTCGCCCATGATTGCGGCGCTGGCGATGAGCCTGAGTTCTGCCTCGGTCATTACCAATGCGTTGCGGCTCAGGAAGGCTGCGACGTGAGGCGTACCGGCAGCTCGGGCTGCCCTGTGTGGCCGCTCAGGGCTCATTTCCATTTTCCCCTTGGTGTATTCAGAGATCCGTTCCAAGCGTCTGGGGTGAAGTGCGCCCTACACATGTCATGCACTGCAACATTTCTGCGTAAGCACATGTAAATTTAGAGACGTACGATGCACTTTTATTGTCCTGTTTTAAAGACTTTTTGGGTATATACCTAGGGATCAAATTAGAGGAAACCCTCTAGGATTCGCACTCGGATGCTGCGCTGCAGGATTGGTGGCGCTGTCAATCCGGAAGCCAAACCGAAGCGGATTCACGTTGCAATCTGTTGCGCGAATCCGTTCGATCAATCCACAGGAGATTTTGCATGTCCCCTTTTATGCCCGAGCAATTTGCTGCAGCGCAAAAGTCCAGTCTGAACCAACTGTTCGCGCTGACGAACATGGCTTTTGACGGCTTCCAGAAGTTGACCGAGTTGAACCTGCAGGCAGTCAGGACGACGCTTGCCGAAGGCCAGGGCAATATCGAAGCGGTGCTGGCCGGAAAGGACCTGCGTGAAGTGTTCGCCGTGCAGGGCAATCTGGCACAGCCTGCCGCGGAGAAGGCGGTTGCATATGCACGCCATGTGTACGAAATCGCATCGAACACGCAGGTGGAGCTGACCAAGGCAGTCGAGGGCCAGTACGAACAGCACAACCGCAATGTGCAAGCCTTCGTTGACAACTTCGTGAAGAACGCGCCAGCCGGGTCTGAAGCGATCACCGCGCTGCTGCAATCGAGCGTTGCAGCCGCCAGCAGCACCTTTCAATCCTTCCAGGACGCCGCGAAGCAGACGGCTGAAGTCGCCAAGGCCAACTTTGCCAAGACCGCCGCAGCGGCCTCCGGCGCGGCCCAGCAGGCGGCGCCCCGCGCTTCCAAGCAATAACGGCGTGCGGCTGGCCAAGCAGGCCAGGCCAGCGCGCTGAACATAGATCGCAGGCTTGCAGGCCACAGCACTGCGACGCCAATCTTCCCGCATCGGTATACAAGCTGGGCCCGGAGTCATCCGGCCCGGCTCGCCCTCGCTTTGTCCGCGCCAGGGCAGCGGGAATGTGCTCGGGACAATCAGGCAAGAGCCCGTCCCGGCAAGGCAGGGGTCTTTCAACTTTACGAGAATGAAGCAGGCAGGATGATGAAGAAAATTGCACTGGTAACAGGTGGTATGGGTGGGCTGGGAGAAGCCATCAGCATCAAGCTGCACGACGCAGGCTATGCGGTGGTGGTGACGCACTCGCCGGGCAATGCGGCCGCCCAGGACTGGCTTGCCGCGATGGCCGCCGGCGGCCGCGAGATGCGTGCCTACGAGGTGGATGTATCCGACTACGATGCCTGCCAGGCTTGCGCGGCGCAGATCCTGGCTGACGTAGGCCGCGTGGATATCCTGGTGAACAACGCCGGCATTACCCGCGACATGGCCTTCAAGAAGATGGACAAGCCGAACTGGGACGCCGTGATGCGGACCAATCTCGACTCGGTGTTCAATCTCACCAAGCCGCTTTGCGAAGGCATGGTCGAACGCGGCTGGGGACGCATCATCAACATCTCATCGGTCAACGCATCCAAGGGCGCCTTCGGCCAGACCAACTATGCCGCCGCCAAGGCCGGGATGCACGGCTTCACCAAGTCGCTGGCGCTGGAAGTGGCAAGGAAGGGCGTGACCGTCAACACCGTCTCTCCGGGCTACCTTGCCACCAAGATGGTCAACGCCGTGCCCAAGGAAATCATGGAGACCAAGATCCTGCCGCAGATTCCGGTCGGCCGCGTCGGCAAGCCGGAAGAAGTCGCAGCGCTGATTGCCTACCTGTGCTCGGAGGAAGCGGCCTACGTGACCGGGTCCAATATCGCCATCAATGGCGGGCAGCACATGCAGTAAGGGTGCTGGGCCAGGCGCCGCCAGGCGAATGCGCGGCGCGGGCCCGTTGCAGCCGCACCGGCCCGCGCCGCATCGAACCCAGGTCGGCGCGGTTGCCTTGCAGGCGCTGCGACAGCAACTGGTTCTCGATTTGGGCGACGTTCGACGTTAGCACTGCACGATGATGGTTGGGGGCGGGCCGGATGCCTACCAGCCAAAGCGATAGTCCCTGGTCGGATGCAGCCACCACTTTCCGTTCCCGGGCAGTTCCAGCACCTGGTGGTGGAACTTCAGCAGCGTGGGCCGGTGGCTGACGCTGACAAGCGTCGACTGCATGTCGGCCAGCAACTGGTACATGGCTTCCTCATTGCTGATATCCAGGGCACTGGTCGCTTCGTCCAGCATGACATAGCGCGGCTTTGACAGCAGTACGCGGGCGATGGTCAGCCGCTGCTGCTCGCCAAGGGACAGGACTTTGCCCCAGTCCACTTCCGTGTCCAGGCCGCCAAAGCGGCCGGCGATGTCCTTCAGGTTGACCGCTTCCAGCAGCTTCAGAAGCTCCTCGTCAGGGATCCGCTGGCCGATGTGGTTCGGGTATAGCAACTGGCTGCGCAGGCTGCCGACCACCATGTAAGGATGCTGCGGCAGGAACAGCATTTCCTGCGGCACTGGCCGCACGATGCATCCCGTGCCGTTGTTCCACAATCCGGCGATCGCGCGCATCAGCGAACTTTTGCCGCCGCCGCTGGCGCCGACGATAAGAAGGCCCTCTCCCGGGTTGACCGACAGCGTCAGGTCGGTGACCAGCGTTCGCTCCTGATTCGGCGTGCGCAAGGTCACATGTTCCAGCGCCAGGCGGGAGTCATGGATGGACTCGATCGTGGTGGCCGGCTTCACGGAGGCTGCTGCCGTCCCAGTCAGCGAGATGGAGAATGTGTCCAGTCGATCCAGCCCCGCCACGAAGCGGCTCAGGTCTTCAAAGTTGTCGACGATCACGGTCAGCGCGTTCAGGATGGCGGCGAACGCGCCGGCCGCCTGGATGGCGCTGCCGACTTCAAGCTCGCCGGAAAGCACGCGTGAAGCGACGATGGCGCTGGGCAGCAGGATGGTCAGGAAGCCATAGGCATACTGGAACATGTTCAGGCTCAGCTGCCACTTGATGAGCCGGTCGAAATTCTGGAAGGCCTTGCCAAAACGGCCTCTTACATGGGATGACTCCAGCGCCTCGCCGCGATAGAAAGCGATGGACTCGGCGTTCTCACGCACCCGGATCAGGCTGAAGCGGAAATCCGCCTCCCGCCTTAGCTGGAAGAAGTTCAGGCCGATCAGGACGCGGCCGAAGAAGAAGATGGAGACAAATGTACCGGCGATGGCATAAATGACAAGAAAGTAGACCAGCTCCCTTGAGATCGACCACAGGACGGCGCTGAAGGCGATGAGCTGCAGCAGCGCGCCGATACCGATTGAAAGGAAGAACAGGGATTGCCGCGTGAAGGTATTGATGTCCTCGGCGATGCGCTGGTCCGGATTGTCGATCGCGGCATCTGAATTGAGCTTGTAGTAGACCCGGCCCTTGAAATACCCGTCCAGATAGTGATGCGTCAGCCAGCGTCTCCAGAGCAGGCTCAGCTTGTTCCTCAGGTAGTAATAGACCGCGTAGATGGGGACTGCAACCATCAGGATATAGAGACACTTCCTGATCGAGGCCCAGAAACGATCCGCGTCTTGCGCTGCCAGGGCCGAGGTGAATTCACCGGTTTGCTGGACGATCAGTACCTCGGTCTGGGTCTGGCCCAACAGCAGCAGGATCAGCAGGACCAGCAAGCCGGAGGCTTTCCATTTTTCCCGCGAGAACCAGTAAAGTTTTGCAATGGCCCAGTATCGGGTCCACACATGCCGGGTGGAAGTGACGGGACGTTTCCCTGGGGCCGAAGTGGTGCCGGTGACCCGCGACTCAGGAACGGCGCTCATATCCCATCTCCCAGCACTAACCGGATTGCATACTCGCCACATGGCCCGGCACGGGACACGTGGGAGAACGGCAGAAGACTATTAATGAAATATAGGCTAGCAGCATCGATGCCTGGCTGATTCGTGGTCCCTGCCCGCAGTCAAGGACCCGACCCCGGACAGGCGAGCGGAGATCTGGCTTGACGCGCGCCCGGAACCTGATTCCAATCCGGAAGTGACCTTTCCGCTATGACAGCCCCTCCGCATGGACCGCTTCGACGCGCTGCAACTCTTTACCCGGATCGTGGAACTGGGCTCCTTCACCGGCGCCGCCAGCGCGCTGGACATGCCACGCGCCACCGCCACGCACGCCATCAAGGAACTTGAGGCCCGCGTCGGCGCGCGCCTGCTGGAGCGCACCACGCGCCAGGTGCGCCCCACGCTGGACGGGCAGGCGTTCTATGAGCGCAGCAAGCGCGTGCTGCAGGACCTGGAAGACGCCGAGACCTCGCTCAGCACGCAGGTGGCCAACCCGCGCGGCACGCTGCGGCTCGACCTGCATGGCACCCACGCCACCATGATCATCCTGCCGCGCATCGGCGAGTTCCGGGAGCGCTATCTGCATATCGACCTGATCGTCAGCAGCGGCGACCGGCTGGTCGACCTGGTCGGGGAGGGCATCGATTGCGTGGTGCGTGCCGGCCAGCCGCGCGATTCCTCGCTGGTGGCCCGGCGGCTGGCGGAAATGCCGGAGGTGCTGTGCGCCAGCCCCGCATACCTGGCCGCGCATGGCAAACCGGAACACCCGTCGGAGCTGGCACAGCACATCGGCGTGGGATTCTTCTCGCGCAACCATGACCGCCGTTATCCCTTCACGCTGACCGTCGATGGCGAGGTGCAGGAGTTCAAGGCGCGCGGCTGGATCTCGGTAAGCGATGCCGAGTGCTATACCAGCGCGGCGCTGGCCGGCTGCGGCCTGATCCAGGTGCCGCGCTTCCGCGTGGAAGAGCACCTGCGCGCGGGACGGCTGGTGCCGGTGCTTGAGGCCTGGCCCTGCCCGGACTTGCCGGTGTCGGCGCTGTATCCGTTCCACCGGCAGCTGGCACCGCGGGTGCGGGTGTTTGTCGATTGGGTGGCGGGGTTGTACGTGGAGCGGTTCGGGCCGCTCCGGGGCGCGGCCTGAGGCATCAACAAGGCGCAATCAGGCCGCCGCGGGGCGCGGCAGCGGCCGTGCCGGCGCGGGTGCGGCTTGCGCCGGCTCGCTGACCGGCAGTGTCATGCCGATCCGGATCGCGTCCGCCTGCACCTGCGCGAACACGCTGCCGCCGTGCATGGTGGCGATTGCCTTGACGATGGCCAGCCCCAGTCCGTGGTTCTGCCGGCTGTCGCTGCGCGCGGCGTCGGCGCGGTAGAAGCGATCGAACAGCCGCTCGGGCCGGATCGTGTGCAGGCGATCGGATTCATTGCGCACGGCGATGGTCAGCGTGTCCGCCGATTGCGCGATCGTGACCGTCACCGGCCGCCCGGGCCGGCCGTGCTGCAGGGCGTTGCTCATCAGGTTGGTCAGCGCGCGCTGCAGCAGCGAGACGTTGACGCGCACGCGTGCATCGCCGGTCACGTGCAGCGTGGCGCCGGCTTCCTCGAACAGCATGTCGAGGAAGTCCGCGCTGCGCCGGACTTCCTGGGCGACCGAGACCTCGACCAGGTCGCGCGCCAGCGCCCCGCGGTCGGACTGCGCCACGAACAGCATGTCGATCACGATGCGGCTCAGGCGCTCCAGGTCTTCCAGGTTGGACTGCAGGATCTCTTCAAGCTGTTCGGTGCTGCGCGGGCGCGACAGCGCCACCTGGGTCTGGCCGATGACATTGCCCAGCGGCGTGCGCAGTTCGTGCGCGACGTCGGCATTGAAGGCGGATAGCTGCTGGTAGGCGTGCTCGAGCTTGTCGAGCGCGCCGTTGAAGGCATGCACCAGGCCGCCCAGCTCGGCGGGCAGGTCGGCGTCGGGCAGGTGCTCCAGCTGCTTGGGGTCGAGCGCGCCGGCATGTTGCGACAGGCGCTCGATCGGCGCCAGGCCGGACTTGGCAATGCGCCAGCCAAGCAGGCTCACCGCGATCACGCCGAGCACCGACGACACCACCAGGGCGATGCCAAGCGTGCGGCTGGTCTCGAAGAATGCCGCCTGGTCCACCGCGACCGCGAGCGCCACCTCGGGGCGATCATTCAGCGCCGGGATGCGGCGCTTCAGCATCAGGAAGCGGTGGTCGCCGAACTCCACCGCCCACACGTCGGGTGCGCGCGGGCTGGTGTCGGCCTCGCGCGGGAAGGGCTCGCCGTAGTCGAAGCGGGGGTCGGTACTTTCGACAAAGTAGCGCACGCTGTGATCGGCCGGCGTCAGGGTGCGCAGCATGGCGGCAAAGTGCTCCCATTGCTTTTCGGTGCCCAGGCCCGCGGCCTTGGTGCCGGCCAGGTCGAAGCGGGCGCGGATCTCTCCGAGCTGGCGCTTTTCCAGTTCCACGCACTGCACGCGGTACAGCACCATGCCGGTGACGGTGAAGACCAGGGCTGCCGCCAGCCCGAACATGGCGGCCAGCCGCGCCGCGATCGAGCGTTGCCGGTTCATGCGCTCAATCCGTCGCGGTGCTCCAGCACGTAACCCATGCCGCGGATGGTATGCAGCAGCTTGGCTTCGCCGGGCCAGTCCAGCTTGGCGCGCAAACGCTTGACCGCAACTTCGACCACGTTGGTGTTGCAGTCGAACGAGATGTCCCAGACCAGTTCCGTGATCGCGGTCTTGGACACGATCTGCGCCTGCCGCCTGGCCAGCACCGACAACAGCGTGAATTCGCGTGCGCTCAGTTCCAGGCGCCGCGTGCCGCGCGTGGCGCGCCGCGACAGCAGGTCGATGCGCAGGTCGCCCACGGTCAGCTGCGACGGCTCAGTCTGCCGGCCGCGCCGCGTCAGCACGTTGAGCCGCGCCAGTAGTTCCAGGAAAGAGAAGGGCTTGGACAGGTAGTCGTCGGCGCCGGCATCGAAGGCATTGAGGCGGTCATCCAGGTCGTCGCGCGCGGTCAGCATCAGCACCGGGGTCTGCTG
Organism: Cupriavidus sp. GA3-3; assembly: GCF_000389805.1. Classification (NCBI taxonomy): domain Bacteria; kingdom Pseudomonadati; phylum Pseudomonadota; class Betaproteobacteria; order Burkholderiales; family Burkholderiaceae; genus Cupriavidus; species Cupriavidus sp. GA3-3. Next base: position 63,332 of record NZ_KB944471.1, on the reverse strand, counting down.
CTCGCGGCGCAGGGACTTCAGCACCGAGACGCCATCCAGCGCGGGCAGCATCACGTCGAGCACGATCGCGTCGTAGGGCTCGGTACAGGCCAGGTGCAGGCCGTCCACGCCGTTGTGCGCGGTATCGACTACGTAGCCGTTCTCGGACAGGCCGCGGCGCAGGTAATCGACCGTCTTGATCTCATCTTCGACCAGCAAGAGTTTCATTGGTCCAATCCTCGGAATCTAAGCAATATAGAAGATGTGTGCGGCTCCAACCTGTCAATCCTGTCAGTTTCCCGGTGCCGCACCGAAGCTGTGCAGCCAGGCCTTGCGGCGCGCGCTCCGCAAGCATGACAGGAGCACGTGCCGCTTTTGTTCACACTGGTGGAAAAGACTGTTTGAAGACGCGCCGCCGCTCCAGCCTGACGCAATTGTCAGCGTTGCGTCAGGGTGGCGTCGGCTGCGCTCCCTAGACTCCATGCATGCCCGGCCGGGCCGGTTTTCCCACTTGCACAGGAGTCCTTCCATGACCTCACCCAAGCGATCCCACCACCACGACAGCACAGGCCACCGTTCCGCGCTGCTGCGCGCCCTGATCCCGACCTTGCTGATGATGGTCGGCGCAAGCATTTCGTTGTCGGCCAAGGCTGCACCGCGGGCCATTGACCCGTATACCGATGGAGCGGCCAGCGCGGCGACAGCCAAGGGCCGCTTCGATGTGTACAGCGACGGCGCCCGGGTGCGTGAACCGCGCGACACGTACACGGACGGCGCGCGCAGCGAGCCACGGCCCGCTGACGCGAACGGCTGAGCCCCGCAGCCCACCAACACCCATGCAGCCATCACGGCCTGCCATTAGGCGTGGCAGCGCCCGGCACCGCCGCCAGGGGCCGGCGATAGCGGGACAGCCGGTCCAGCGCGAGGTAGACCACTGGCGTGGTGAAGAGCGTCAGCGCCTGGCTGAGCAGCAGGCCGCCTACCACGGCCACGCCCAGCGGCTGGCGCAGTTCCGTGCCGGTGCCGAAGCCCAGCATCAGCGGCACCGCGCCCAGCAATGCGGCCAGCGTGGTCATCATGATCGGGCGCAAGCGTGTGAGCGCCGCCTCGTAGATCGCCTGGCCGGCGCTGATGCCGCGGGTGCGCTGCGCCGCCAGCGCAAAATCGATCAGCAGGATGCCGTTCTTCTTGACGATGCCGATCAGCAGGATCACGCCGATCAGCGCCATGATGGAAAAGTCGAACCCGCCCAGCCACAGCAGCGCGAGCGCGCCAATGGCCGCCGACGGCAGCGTGGACAGGATCGTCAGCGGATGCGCCAGGCTTTCGTAGAGCACGCCAAGGATGATGTAGACCGCCAGCAGCGCCGCCAGGATCAGCCAGGGCTGCCCGGCCAGGGCCTCCTGGAACGCCTGGGCCGAACCCAGGAACGTGCCCTGGATGGCGGCCGGCATGCCGATGCGCTGCCGTACCTGCTCCAGCCGTGCCACCGCATCGCCCAGCGGTGCGCCCGGCGCGAGGTTGAAAGACAGGTTGACCGCAGGGAGCATGCCGTGGTGCAGGATCGAGACCGGCCCGGCGCCCGGCGGCGCGATGCTCGCCACCGCGGCGAGCGGCACCATCTCGCCCGACAGCGGGGATCGCAGGCGGAACGACTGCAGCGTCTCGATATGCCCGCGCCCGTCGTCGTCGACTTCAAGCACCACCTGATACTGGTTGGTGTCGGTCTGGAACTCGTTGATCTGGCGCTGCCCGAAGGCGTTGTAGAGGGCCTCGTCGATATCGGCTGAGGTGAGACCCAGCCGCGCTGCCGCCGCGCGGTCGATGCGCATGCGGATGACATTGGCGCCGAGCTGCAGGTCGCTGGACAGGTCGCGGTAGAGCGGCTCGCCTTGCAGCGCGCTGGTGAGCCGCTGCGACCACGCATAGAGCTCGGCGGTTTCGTTGCCCTTGAGAACGTACTGGTACTGGGCCCGCGGCTGCCCGGCGCCGATGTTGATGTCCTGTGCTGCGCGCAGGTAGAGCTGGATGCCCGGCACCGCGGCCAGCCTGGGCCGCAGGCGGTCGATCAGGCCGCTGGCCGAGACGTCGCGGTCGGAACGGTCGTTGAGCACGATCCAGAAGCGGCCGTTGGCCAGGGTCTGGCTGCCGCCGGTCATGCCGACCGAATGGGTGACCGTCAGCACGGCCGGGTCGGCAGCGATGATGTCGGCGAGGGCGCGATGCTTGGCGACCATGTCCGCATGGGGGATATCCGCCGCCGCCTGCGAGGTGCCCAGCACGAATGCGGTGTCCTGCAGCGGGAAGAAGCCCTTGGGGATCAGCACGAAGCCTGCCACGCTGGCGCATACCGTCAGGCCGAACACCGCCAGCACGCGCGCCTGGCGCCGCAGGCACCAGCGCAGCCCGGCTGCATAGCGCTGCCCCAGCCACGTGGACAGGTCCGCCTGGCGCGCGCCCGTATCGTGATGCGCCTTGCGCATGGCGATGCCCGCCAGCGCGGGCGCCAGCGTCAGCGACACCACCACCGAGATCAGTATCGCCATCGCCGAGGTCAGCGCGAATTCGCGGAAGAGGCGGCCCACGACCCCGGACATGAACAGCAACGGGATAAACACCGCCACCAGCGACAGGCCGATCGACACTACCGTGGGCCAGACCTCGGCCACGCCGCGGCGCGCGGCCTCGCGCAGGCCGAGTCCGGATTCGCGGTAGCGGTGGATGTTCTCCACCACCACGATGGCGTCGTCGACGATAAAGCCGACCGCCACCACCACCGCCACCAGCGTGAGATTGTTCAGGCTGAACCCCATCAGGTACATCGCCGCGCAGGTGGCCGCCAGCGACACGCCCAGCACCGCCGTCACGATCAGCGTGGCCGACCACTCGCGCAGGAACAGCGCCATCACGCCGATCACCAGCATCACAGCGATCAGCAGGGTCAGCTCGACCTCGTGCAGCGAGGCGCGGATGGTGCGGGTACGGTCGTTCAGGATCTCCACGCGGACATCGGCGGGCAAGGCGCGCCGCAGGGACGGCAGCGCTTCGTTGATGCGATCGAAGGTCTGCACGATGTTGGCGCCGGGCTGGCGCATGACGGCGAGCGCCACGCCCGGCCGGCCATTCGGAAAGCCATTGACGTAGGCGTCTTCAGGCCCGACCGCAACCCGCGCGACGTCTTTCAGGAATACCGGGCCGCCGTTGCGCCAGGCCACGACAAGCTCGCGATAGTCGTCCGGTTCCAGCAACTGCCCATTGGTCTCCAGCGTGCTGACGCGCGCCTCGCCGTACAGCGCGCCCTTGGGCGCGTTGCGGCTGGCCGCGCGGATTGCGCCGCGGACGTCGGCCAGCGTCAGGCCCACGCCGGCCAGCGCCGCCGGCGAGGCCTGCACACGGATCGCGGGGCGGCGCAGGCCGGTGGCGTTGACCAGCCCCACGCCCGGCAGCTGCCCGAGCTGGCGCACCAGCACGCGCTCGGCGTAGTCGCTGACTTCGGTCAGCGGCAGCGTGTCAGAGGTGATGCCAAGGATCGCCACCGGACTGTCCGCGGGATTGACCTTGCGCCAGGTCGGCATTGCCGGCATGTCCGGCGGCAGCCGGCTGGTGGCGCGGTTGATGGCCGCCTGTACCTCTTGCACGGCGCTGTCGAGCCGGGTCTCCAGCGTGAACTGCAGCACGATGGTGACCGAGCCCAGCGCACTGGTCGAAGTCATCTCGGCAATGCCGGGGATGGCGCTGAACTGCACTTCGAGCGGTGTGGCGACCGACGAGGCAATGGTGTCCGGGCTGGCGCCGGGCAGCAGGGCGTTGACCTGGATGGTTGGCACTTCGGCTTCGGGCAGCGGTGCCACCGGCAGCTGGAAATATGCGGCCGCACCCAGCAGCACCAGGGCGGCAGCCAGCAAGGCGGTGCCGATCGGGTGATCGATGCACCAGCCATATAGCGAAGAGGATGATTTCACTTCAGGCTCTCGGGGCCGGGGTTGCGATCGGCACGGAGACGCGGCTGCCGGCGCGCAGCCGGGACTGGCCGTCCGACACCAGCTGGTCACCGGCGGCGACGCCCTCCAGCACGACCTGCTGGCGGTCCTGGTAGCGCACGCTGACGGGCACGATCTCCACGGTGTTGTCCGGCCTGACGCGGAACACATAAGGCTGGTCCTGTTCGCCGTAGCGCAGCACCGCGGGCCGGGCCACCAGCGCATCGCGCAGCAGCCCGGTGTGCAGCCGCACCGCGACAAACTGGCCCGGCCACAGCTCGCCGGCGCGGTTGTCGAACTCGGCCTTGACCCGGACCGCGCCATTGCCGGTGCCCACGCGGCTGTCGATCACCAGCAGGCGCCCCTGCGCCAGCGGCGCGCCGCCGTCGCGTGCATGCGCGTGCACGGCCGCGTTCGGGCCGCCGGCGCTCAGGTGTTGCAGCACCGGCAGCGCCGACTGCGGCATGGTGAATTCCACGGTGATGGGCGACAGCTGCGTGACGGTGAAGATCCCGTCGGCGTCGCCGACCCGCACCAGGTTGCCTTCATCGACGTTGCGCAAGCCGATGCGCCCGGCGATGGGCGAGCGGATGCGGGTGTATGACAGGCGCACTTCCTCGGCGACGATAGCGGCGCGGTTGCCCTGCACGGTGGCGCGCAGCTGCTCGACGGTGGCGAGCTGCTGGTCCAGCGTCTGGCGCGGGATGGCATCGGCGGCGATCAGCGTGCGGTAGCGCCCAAGGTCGAGCTCGGCCGCGCGCAGCTGCGCCAGGTTCATCGCCAGCGTGGCGCGGGCCTGACCCAGTGCGGCCTGGATCGGCCGGTCATCGAGCGAGGCGAGCAGCTCGCCGCGGGCCACCTGCTGGCCTTCGCGCACATGCAGGCGCATCAGCTGGCCGTCGATCTGCGTGCGCACCACCACGTCGCGCAAGGGCCGGACGGTGCCGACGCTTTCCGCCTGGCGGGCGACGTCGCGTGCCTCCACGCGCGCCACGCGCACAGGAACAGGCGGTGGCGGCGGTGGGGGCGCATCGGACTGGCTGCGCCGGACCAGGCCGAGCGTGCCGAGCGCGAGCACGCAGAGCGCCGCGGCTGCAAACCACAACCGTCGCGCATAAGGCCCGAGCGCCGCGAGCAGATAGGAGGTGAGGGAGAACGCAGGCATGGCAGTCGGACCCGCCGGATCCACAAGTCATTGGCATGCTGGTTTATAGCCAACGGAGGCGGTTGGAACGGTGACGCCGGCCTGTCAGGGCTGTCAGGAAGGCCGCGGCGCGCGCGCATGCGGTAGTCGCGGCGTGCTTGCTGACAGCTTTGCCAGTTGCCTGTCAGCACGCCGTTGGCTGCGGGCAGCTAAGCTACGCGGTTTATCGATTGGCAGGGCCGGGCCATCATGCCCGGAATCCGGCGCACGGCAGCGACGCTGCCAGTGAGGGCAGACGATGTGGAGGACAGGTTGAGATCCAACCGCAACAAGCTGAACGCAGCCAGGGCCGGGCTGGGTGCCATGGCACTGACCGTGGCAGCGTGCGCCGGCATCGGCAGCGGCGGCCCGCTGCCCGCGCGCGCGAGCTTCAGCGATTACCGTAGCGAAACCCTCAGCCAGCTGCAGGCGCGGCGCCACTTCCAGCTTGCCGACAAGGCAGCCGAACTCGCGTGGAACGGCCCCGGCGAATGGCTGCCGGCGCTGTCCCGTGCCGGAACGAAGCCGGAGAAGGGCATCCTGCTGATCCACGGCCTTGGCGATTCGCCGTGGTCGTTCCATGACCTCGCCCGGCAGCTCGCCGCGCAGGGCTTCCTGGTCAGGACCGTGCTGCTGCCCGGTCATGGCACCCGGCCGGAGGACCTGCTGGACGTGACGCTGGAAGACTGGCAGCGCGTGGTGCGGGAGCAGGCCGAGGTGCTGCGCCGCGATGTCGGGCAGGTCTACCTGGGAGGCTTCTCCACTGGCGCCAACCTGGCACTTGAATACGCCTACGCTCACCCGGACATGGCGGGGCTGGTGCTGTTTTCACCGGCATTCCAGTCCAACAGCCGCTACGACTGGCTGACCCCGCTGATTGGCTGGATCCGCCCATGGCTGCTGGAGCCGGACGGGCGCCGGCCGATGCAGAACGCCGTGCGCTACATGACGGTGCCAACCAACGGCTTCGCCCAGTTCTACCGCAGCAGTCGCGCGGCGCGCCTGCGGCTGGAGCAGGGGGCCTACGACAAGCCGGTCTTCATGGCGGTGGCGCAGCACGATTCGGTGCTCGATACCCGCTATTTGCTGACCGTGTTCCAGGACAGGTTTACGCATCCCGCAAGCCGCCTGATCTGGTATGGCCAGAGGCCGGAAACCACGGCGGACAGCGGCCGCGTGCTGGTGCGTGGCGATACGCTGCCGCAATTGCGGATCAGCCAGTTCTCCCATATGGGTTTGCTGTTCTCGCCGGCGAATCCGCTGTACGGGGAACAGGGCCGCCTGCGCATCTGCTGGAACGGGCAGGATGAGTTGGCGACGCGGGCTTGCGAGCGTGGCGAGACCGTGTGGTATTCGGACTGGGGCTATCGCGAAGCCGGCAAGGTGCATGCGCGGCTGACGTTCAATCCCTATTTCTCCTGGCAAGGCGAGGTGATCGCGGGGGTTTTCGCCGGCGCGGACTTGCGTGCCGGCGGCCGTGCGCCAGAAACGCAGCGCATGACGCGGGACGACAACGGCAGCAGCCCGCAGGCGATGTAGGCGAATGCAAGGCAGGCAAGCCACCGGCAGTCCGCGCCCGGCTCCGCCGCATGGAGGAAAACCCGGGCCTGTCCCACGGCGCATCAGCCTCTAACATGAAGTACCTGCCGCCATCGCGGCAAACAACGATAACGCGGAGACTTCATACATGGATCGTCGAAAGTTCCTGAGCGCCGCGGCCATCGCGGCGACCGCCGGCGTCGCGCCGCACGCCATCGCGCAGCAGTGGCCGGCGCGCGCCATCCGGCTGGTCGTGGCCTATCCGCCTGGTGGCGGCACCGACGTGGTGGCACGCTTGTTTGCCGACTACCTGACGCGCGTGACCGGGCAGTCGGTGGTGGTGGAGAACAAGCCCGGCGGGGCCACCATTCCCGCCACGCAGGACGTGATCCGCGCCAGGAATGACGGGCAGACGCTGCTGGTGACGCTGGGTTCCTCGGCCACCTCGGGCGCGCATATCAACCGCGTTCCTTACGACCCGTTGACCGACCTCACCGCGCTGGCGGAACTTGGCCGCGCCCCGGTGCTGCTGGCGGCCAACAAGGATGCGCCGTACTCCACGCTGAAGGAACTGATCGCCTATTCCAAGGCGAATCCGACCAAGCCGATCCACTCGGCCTCGTACGGTCCGGGCACCTCGTCGCACTTCGGTCCGCTGCTGTTCAACCGGCTGGCAGGCACCAACCTTGAACCGGTGCTGTACAAGGGCTCGGCGCCGGCCACGCAGGACCTCGTGGGCGGCGTGGTGCCGCTGATGATCGACGGCCTGACCACCGGCGTGCCGCTATACCAGGCCGGCAAGACCAAGGCGCTGGCCACCACCATCCCGGAACGCTCTGATCTGGCGCCCGGGGCGCCTACCTTCCGTGAGCAGGGCTTTCCTGAGATGGAGCAGCTCAGCGGCTATTTCGCGCTGTTCGGCCCCAAGGCCATGCCCAAGGCCACGGTCGATGCGGTCTCTGCTGCGGTGCGCAAGGTGCTGGCCGACCCGGCCTACCAGAAGCGGCTGGCAGGCGTTGGCGTGCTGCCGCCGCAGGCGGTCACGCCTGAGGCCTTCGCCGCGCAGATCCGGACCGATCATGCGCGCTGGGGGCAGTTCATCAAGGATATCGGCTTCAAGATCGATGGGTGAGGGCGCCGCGGCAGCGTCGGCGTGTGCGCGGGTGCATCGGCGTGGGTGGCGAGAGGCGGATTCTTGTCCATACTGAACTTGACTGGCGGGCTGTCGCTGCCCGCCGGGATCAATCGCCCAAGGAGAAGAATCGTGTTCAAGCACATCTTGCTGGCCACCGATGGCTCGGAACTGTCAAAAATGGCAATGGATGCGGCCATTGGTTTTGTCAAAGCCGGCGGCGCCAGGCTGACGGCCTATACGTGCATGGAAGAGTATCCCTACGTGGCGTCAGGCGATGCCGGCCATCCCAGGCGCAAGGCCTTCGAAGAGCAAGAGGCCGCACATGCAAGCGCCAGGCTGGAAGCGGTTGTTGCTGCGGCCAGGGCCGCGGGAGTCACATGCGAAACGGATATGACGACTTCGGTACCCTACAAGGGCATCATCGATGCGGCCGCGAGGCACGGGTGTGACGTGATCTTCATGGCGTCGCACGGCCGCAGGGGCCTGGAGGGGCTGCTGGTCGGCAGTGAAACCCAGAAGGTTCTTACCCACTGCCGGGTTCCTGTCCTCGTCTACCGCTAGACACTGCGCGGCGTGCCGCCGCGGGTGCTGGCGTACTGTCGAATCCACCTCACGGGGGGAACCTGCCATGACGGAAATGGAACAGGAGAAAGTCGTCGGTGTGCTGGATCGAATACTCGAAGCCGAGCTCGCCGGGGTTGTGCGCTACACGCACTATTCGTTCCTGATATTTGGCTTCGGCCGCATTCCCATCGTGTCGTGGCTGCGTGAGCAGGCGAATGAGTCGCTGCTGCACGCGCACCAGGCCGGCGAATGGATCACGACCCTCGGCGCCTATCCCTCGCTTGGCATCGGCGAGCTGCTGGACACCCACACGACCGATATCGGCGCGATCCTGCGTGAATCGCTCGCGACCGAGATGGAGGCCCTGGACCTGTACCGTGAGCTGCTAAGCCTGGTCGAGGGGCGCTCAGTCGCGCTGGAGGAGTATGCGCGGCAGTTGATCCAGCTGGAGGAACTGCATGCGGGAGAGGTCGAGAAAATGCTGCGCAAGCCCGGCCTTGCGGCGACGGTGCAGCCGCGACAGGGCTGATCTGGGCCGGCCCGCTGCCTTCTCGTGCGTGCAAAAGCGCGCGTGCCACAAGGTTTCGCCCCCATTGCTTTCGTCCCCGACGCCGGGAGCAGGGCACAGGCCGCGTCACCGCACCGGCCATCCACCCCCATCGCGCGCCGCGCCAACCGAGCTGGTTGCCAGCGCCAATGTCGCCGCGGCGGCGAGCGCTCCGTGATAGGCGTCAGCTGACGCGTTCCGTGCCGGCAGCAACTGGTTCTGTGCCAGGTTGGCTTCGGTGAGGTTCGCATGTGCGCGGCTATGGCAAATGCTTGCCGGGAAGCGTGGGTGCAGGTCCGCGCGTGCTGACCGGACGTGCGCTACGCGGATCGGCGGCTTGCCGGCCTGGCTTTGCCGTATTGTCCCTGCGCCCAGTGGGCGTGCCGCGACTGCTGTCGGTGCGGTGCGTCGGACCGGAGAACGCGCCGATCCTGACTTCCTCGCCCATCCCCCCGACGACATGCTGCGCAAAGGCGGCCCCCGAGGCGGTCAGCATGGCGATTGCCATCAGCGGGTACGCGTGGATCTTCTTCATTTTTGCCTGTTTTTCGTGTGGTGGGCCCGGGCGGGCAAGGTTCAAGCAGCGGAGGGTAAATCAAGCGGATGTCCGTGTATGTAAGCTATTGTTAGCGCGATTTGCTCCGCCAACCAAAGAATATGAAAAGTGCTTGTTAGCGCATGCGCGATCAAAGCGCCGCGGTGAAAGGCGGGATACCGGCCGCGACCATCAGCGCCATGGATAGCGGGAAGAGGGCGCTGATGTGTGCCGTGGCGCTGGCGAAGGAGTAGTGAGCGTAGCAATAGATCGCCGCCACCAGCATATAGACGGCCAGCCGGTGGAAGCCCTCGAGGTGTGCCCCGAACTCCTTGCCGAACCAGGCAACCATGCCGTACTCATTGAGTTTGGAGGCCAGCATGATCAGCAGGCCGATCCAGATCATGGTGTCCCAGGCGGATTTCTCGTTCAGGGCATCCTCCCAGGTCAGCACGCCGGTGATGAACAGCAGCGAGACGCCGAGAGCCGCCGCCAGCGTTGCGCCGATGGCCAGGTCCTCACCGAAAATCCAGAGCACCAGCAAGCCAAGGAAAATTGCCGCCATGATGATTTCCTTGGCGCCGATGATGGCGACGGCCGCCATGGGCAGGGGCGGTCATGATGCCGGCGATGGTGGTGACAAATACCGCGAACATGTGCCACGCCTTCACCGCGAGGCCGGCCGGCGCCGGCAGGAACCAGAGCACGATGCCGATTCCCACCGGGACTAGAAATCTCCAGAGATCTTTGAGATGCCCTGCGGGGGCCGCTGGCTTCGCGGCGGGGGAGCTTCCAGCGCCTGGCCTTCGGCCCGGATTCGCGCAACATCGATGATGACCACCTCCGCGCTCAGGGGCCAGTCCGTGAACGCCGACGTCAAATGTGGCGTGAGGGACGCGGGGCAGGCGAATAACCGTTCGTATGCTATGGTTTATAGACCTTTCCGGTAGAAGCGCCGGCGTCGTGCCGGCGCCGCCGAACGACGGCATGCCAGCAGACGGGGCTCGAGGAGTAAGTCATGCATCCCAGCAAGCTAATCGTGGCGGCGATACTTGCCGCGGCAACTCTTCCGGTGCTGGCACAGCCCGAGACGCGCGTGGACACGGTGTCGGGCGTGGGGGCTACCAGGACCACCGGCACGGTCAAGGCCACTGCCACGGTGGTGGCCATCGATGCCGCCACGCGCACCATTTCGCTCAAGAACAAGCAGGGCAAGGTCACGGACGTACAGGTCGGCGAGGACGTGCGCAACTTCGAGCAGCTCCGCGTGGGCGACATGGTCACCGTCGAGTACACGCAGGCCTTGTCAGTGGCTCTCGCCAAGCAGAGCGGCATGCGCTCCAGCACCGAACGCGAGATCGCCGAGCGGGCCGCTCCTGGCGCCAAGCCCGGCGGCATGGTCGGGCGCGAGGTGACGGTCACTGCCGATGTGGTGGCCGTCAACGCCAAGACCGGCATGGTGACGCTCAAGGGGCCAAAGGGCAAGACGGTGGACGTGCATGTCGAGGATCCGGAGCAACTGAAGGCGGTTAGACGCGGTGACCAGGTGCAGGCCGTCTACACCGAAGCCCTTGCCATTTCTGTCACGCCCAGGCGTGCCCGCTGAGTAAGGCGGCGCCGGGTGGGAGCATGCCAATGGGTTTTCTGCGGTGGTTGCGCTGGCGCAATGCGCAAGTCCATGCGCACGGCAAGCAGGAGATTGCCGAGCTGACCGAGCGCGTGACCCGGATCTATCCGCGCTTGCGGCTGGTGTCACGCTACCAGCAGCGGCTTCGGCCTGCGCTCGAGCAAGCGCAGGACTACGTGCGCGAACTCGTCCAGGGTCTTCCCGCGCCGCGGGAAGCCAGCATGCAGGCATGGGGTGACGATCCCTATGTTCACGCCTTCTTCGGCGCGCCGCGTGACGTGCCGCTGGCCTTCAGCCGCTCTCCTGAACTGCGCGCGTTCTTCGAACAGTCGCCCGATGCGCCGCAGGCGTTTGCGGTGCTGGGGATGGCGATGACCGAGCGGCGCACGCTCGGGGTTGCGCTGGAAGGGGATGTCATGCGCACGGAAGTGCCGCAAACCACCGTCAGTTTCGGCGATCACAAGGTCAGGATCATCGCTCGCAGCGAGGCCGCGCTGCGCGAGGAAATTGTCCGGCGCATGTTCGATCAGTTCAGCATGGAGGGTCTCGCCCGTTTCGCTGCCGGCAAGTCACGCCGCGACGTGCTCGCGCGCGAGCAGGCGCTGCTGGTGGCGCGCCTGCGCCTGCTCCAGCAGCAAGGCACCGGCATGCGTTCGGTGCTCGGCGGCGATGCCGACGCAAGTCCCGGCGAGCAGGCCGCCCTGGGCGGGCAGATTGCCGCGAACGAGCAGGAACTTGCGCAGCTCGGCCCCGAAACCGGGGCGCTTGACCGTCAACTGGAATGCCTGGCCGAGGTCCTGGCGGACGCACGCTCCTGCTTTTCCATCGAGCAAAGACACTTGCGGCTTAGTGCCATGAACGTGCTGCTCGCGGCGGACAGCGCGGGGCCGGCATACGACATCGACCTGCTCACTGCCCACGTCCCGGGCGATCCTCCACTGGTGCGATCCATCGCACTGGTGCGGTTCGCGCGTGGCGACATGCTGTCGCCGACCGCCCTGATCGAGGAGGCGGAGCGGCTGCTGTGACAGCGGGGATGGTGGCGCGCCAGGCAGTGGAGAGCGGCGCGGTGGAATGCGCGCTGGCGCTGGGCTTCGAGTTCATGCAGCCGGGCCCGCTGAAGAGCGCGTGGACTGACCGCGAGGCGGCCATGGTCGAGTTCACCAACATCGCCGCCCCGATGGTGCAGGATGCGGTCGAGGCCGGCGTGCCCGCGCGCGCTGACGCTGTTCGGCGGCGCCGGCCGCGAGCACATGCAGCGCTACGGCACCAGGCTGGAGACCTTCGCCAGGATCCGCGCCAAGGCCAGCCGCCACGCTGCCAACAACCCGCTGGCCGTGTTCCGCACCGTCGTCACGGAAGCAGACGTGATGGCCGAGAAGGTGATGTGGCCCGGCGTGATGACCCGCTCGATGGCCTGCCCGCCGACCTGCGGCGCCGCCGCTGCCATTGTCTGCACCGAAGCCTTCGCGAACAAGCACAACCTGCGCACCGACGTGCGCATCCTGGCCCAGTCGCTGACCACCGACGTGGCCCCGAGCTTCGAGCCGCCTTCGATGATCGGCCTGGTGGGCTTCCATATGGCCGAGGCGGGCGCGCAGGCCGTGTACGAGCAGGCCGGCGTCGGCCCGTCGGATATCCAGGTCTGCGAACTGCACGATTGCTTCGCGCAGAACGAGCTGCTGAGCTATGAGTCGCTGGGCTTCGCCAGGGCCGGCGAGGCCGAGATGATGGTGCGGGACGGTGACAACACCTACGGCGGCAAGGTCGTGGTCAACCCGTCGGGTGGGCTTCTTCATGTGCCTGAACAGCGATGTGTCGGCCGCATCGGGCATCGACCGCATGAAGGTGCTGCAAGTGGACCTGGGCCGCATCCTGCACGCTGAACAGGCCTTCGACTATCACCGCATGGCCTACGCCGGCGACACGCTGCACTTCGACACGACGGTCAGCGACGTCTACGACAAGAAGGGGGGCGCGCTGCATCTTGTCGTCAACACCACCCGCGTGACCAACCAGGACGGCGAACATGTCGCCGACATGCGCAGCACCCTGGTGGAACGCCGCGGCTGATCGCGCACAAGGAGAACAGAACCATGCAAGCCCCCCGTTTCGCCGACGTGAAGGTTGGCGACAAGCTGCCGAGAACGCATTGCCGGCTACAAGGTCCCCCGCAGCGTTGAATTCGTGGAGGCGTTGCCTTTGTCGAGCGTCGGCAAGGTACTCAAGCACGAACTTCGCAAGCAGCACTGGAAGTAGGCGTTTGCTGGCATGCAGCCTGCTCAAGCTTGCATGCTGACCGCTGCTTCACGCTGCGTGGGCACCACGACCGGGTTCAGGAATGCCGGCGCCAGGCCAGTCAACTGTTCCGCGGCCGCTCGCAAGGGCGGCAGGAAGCGCTTCACCGCTTCCTCCCTCGTGACTTCGCCCGAGGGCAGGTTGACGCTGATCGATGCCACCACGTTGTGGTGTTCGTCGCGTACCGGTACGGCGAGGCCTGCGATGTGCTGGTCGAATTCTCCATCCACCCACGCATAGCCATCTCGGCGCACGGCAGCGAACGCTTCAAGCAATGCTGCCTTGTCGTGCACGGTGCGGTCCGTGTAGGCGCGCAGGGAGGCCTCGTCGAGAAACTGCGAGAGAAATTCCGTGGTCTGGAAGCCCAGCACCGCCCGGCCTGGTGCTGTGGCGAAGGCCGGCACATGGCTGCCCACGCCAAGCCCCAGTGAGCGGATCTTCAGCGACGGAATGCGCAGGACATATACCGCATCGTGCCCGTCGAACACACACATGCCGCACGACTCGGTGACCTGCGTCCACAGGGTTTCCAGCGCGCGTTGCGCGTGCCCCCAGAAGGGCAGCGAGGTCAGGTAGGTCATGCCGAGGGTAAGGATCTTCGGGGTCAGGCGAAAACCCCGCGTTTCGGATTCCGCCGCATAGCCCAGCTCGCACAGCGTGAGCAGGATCCGCCGCACCACGGTCCGCGGCAGGCCAGTGGATGCCGTGATGCTGGCAACGGTGTGCGTGCCGCTGCGCCCGAGCGCGTGGATAACGGCCAGTCCGCGGGCAAAAGAGCGTACGAAGCCATCGTTGTCGGTAGTAGTCATGTCTGTACGAGGTCTGATTTCAGGTTGACATTGTAGCAAGGCCGGACGTAAAGTTCGAAAAAACGGGCGGTAATGACCGCTAGGCGGACATAAGTGTCCGAAAAAAATTAAACAGGAGACAACCATGAAGCGGCGTTTTCTTTGCCAGGCGCTAGCCTGCCTCGCTGTCGTGTCCACCTCGGGCCTTGCATTCGCCAACCCGTCCCCCGAGACCTTCCAGGCCAAGCGTCCTTTGCGCCTGATCGCGCCAAGTTCGCCCGGCGGCATCCTTGACCTGACCAGCCGCCTGCTCGGCAAGACGCTGTCTGAGCAGCTGGGGCAGCCCGTCGTCGTGGAGAACCTGCCTGGCGCGGGCGGCGTGATCGGGATGCAGGCCATGCTGCGCGCGGAACCGGACGGCCACACGCTGGTGATGGGCAGCCTTGGCCCCAATGCGGCCAACTACGCATTGCACGACAAGCTGCCTTACAAGTTCGAGGACTTTGCACCGGTGGCGCATGTGCTGACGATGCCGGACGTCGTGGTGGTCAACCCGAAACTGCCGGTCAAGACCATTGCCGAGCTGGCGGCCTATGCCAGGACGCGCCCCAACGGCTTGTCCATGGCGGTGTCGACGAGCGGTTCTTCCGGCCATCTCGCCGGGGACCTGCTGAAGCAGCGCGCCGGCATTACCGCCGTCGACGTGATCTATCGGGGCGCATCGCCGGCGCTGACCGACCTGGTGGCGGGGCAAGTCGATTTCATGGTGGACAACCTCATCACCGCATTGCCGCTGGTGCGAGCCGGCAAGCTGCGCGCGCTTGCGGTCACGACAAGGCAGCGTGCCCCGGAACTCCCGGATACGCCGACCATGGCCGAATCCGGTTACCGCGACTTCGACGTTTCGGTCTGGCTCGGCCTCTTTGTCTCGTCCAGAACGCCGCCCGCGGTGGTGCAGGCGTTGAATGTTGCCGTCAACAAGGCGCTGGCCGATCCTGCTCTGCGCGAGAAGCTGGCGCAGCAGGGCGGTACGGCCGCGGGCGGGTCGACGCGGCAGTTCGACAGCTTCGTGCGCGCCGAAAAAGCCCGCTGGGAGCAGGTCATCAAGGACGGCAACATCAAGCCCGAGTAAGCGCGAACAAATTCATCACTCTCTTCTTGCAGACAACGCCATGCAAAACAATTTCAAGGACAAGGTCATCCTCGTCACCGGAGCCGGCAATGGCATCGGCCGTGCCATTGCCATGCTGCTCGGCGCGCAGGGCGCCAGGGTGGTCGTCAACGACCTGGGCTCCAGCGGCAGCGGCGAGGGCAGTGATGCCGGACCAGCCCAGAAGGTGGTTGACGAGATCCGCGCAGCCGGCGGGAAGGCTGTGGCGAACACCGATTCGGTCGCGACTGCGGAGAGCGCGCAGGCCATTGTCGATACCGCCATCCGCGAGTTCGGCCGCATCGATGGCGTGATCAACAACGCCGGCATCCTGCGCGACCGCATCTTCCACAAGATGAGCACCGCTGAATGGCAGGCGGTACTGGATGTGCACCTGAACGGCGCTTACTTTGTCAGCCGTGCCGCGGCGCCTTATTTCAAGGAACAGCAAGGCGGCACCTACGTCCACATGACCTCCACCACCGGCCTGGTCGGCAATTTCGGGCAGGCCAATTACGCCGCCGCCAAGCTTGGCATCGTGGCGCTGTCGAAATCCATCGCGCTGGACATGGCCCGCTTCAATGTCCGTTCCAACTGTATTGCCCCGTTCGCATGGAGCCGCCTGATCGGCACGCTGCCCAGCGAAACCGAGGCCGAGAAGAAGCGCCTTGAGCGGATGCAGGCGATGAAGCCGGAGCAGGTTGCCCCGGTTGCCGCGTTCCTGTCTGGCGATGCTTCGGCGGACGTCAATGGCCAGGTGCTGGCCGTGCGCGGCAATGAGCTGATCGTCATGAGCCAGCCGCGCCCGGTGGCGTCGGTGCATCGCGCCGAAGGCTGGACGCTGGAGACGCTGGCGGAGCATGCCGTGCCGGCGGTGAAGCGCGCTTTCACGCCGCTGGAGCGCTCGCCCGAGGTGTTTTCCTGGGACCCGATCTGAGAACGGAGGTACGCAGCGATGGCCATCGACTATCACCGCCTGCGCTCGTGGGCGTTCTTTGACCAGGTTTCCAGCTATGCGGCGAATGACAACATTCGCTATGCGCTGAGCCTCGGCTTTGGCACCGATCCGATGGACGAGGCGGACTTGCCCTTTGTCTTTGAGGAAGGACTGAGCGTGGTGCCCACCTTCCTCGCCACCGTCGGCGCGCCAGGTGCATGGGCAAGCGACCCGGGTACGGGCATCGACTGGATGCAGATCCTGCACGGCGAGCACCGGATGCGCTTTTTTTCAGTGCCCGCGGCGTCTGGCGCGGTACGCAGCCAGACGCGCGTCAGCCGCGTGGTGGACAAGGGCGCCGGCAAGGGCGCGCTGGTGGTCACTGAGCGGCGCATCGAGGACCAGGCCAGCGGCGAGTTGCTGGCGACCGTCGAGCATGTGTCGTTCTGCCGGGCTGATGGTGGCTTTGCCTGCGCCGCCACGCCCGGCGATGCACCGCTCGAGCCATTGCCGGCGGTGCCGGAGCGCGCGCCTGACATGATCATGTCGATGCCGACCCAGCCTTCCGCGGCCTTGCTGTACCGCCTCAATGGCGATCGCAATCCCATCCACGCACTGCCCGCCGCCGCCCGGCAGGCCGGCTTCGAGCGGCCGATCCTGCATGGCCTTTGCACTTACGGCATGGCATGCCGGGCGCTGCTGAAGCAGGCTTGCGGTGGCGATCCGTCGCGCCTGGCCAGCCTTTCGGTGCGCTTTTCATCGCCATTCGTGCCTGGTGAAACGCTGCGCGTGGAGATGTGGCGCGGCGAAGGGCAGGTCCGGTTCCGTGCGCTCGCAGACGAGCGCAATGTGGTCGTGCTGAGCCACGGCGTCGCCGACCTGCATCCGTAATCAAGGAGTCAAGATGTCCGTGATCGAGCAATTCGCCCGTGCCACGCCCGACCGGGTTGCCTACCGCGTGGTGCCGTCCGGCCAGGCGGTGACGTGGGCCGAACTGGAGCAGCGTTCGCGACAGTGCGCTGCCGCACTGCTGGCTGCCGGTCTGCGCGAGGGCGACGGCATTGCCGTGCTGCTGGAGAACCATGTCCGCTATTTCGAGATCCTTTGGGCCGCGCACCGGATCGGCTTGTACTACACCACGATCAGCCGTCACCTGAAAGCCGACGAGGTGGAGTACATCGTGCAGGACTGTGGCGCCCGGGTACTGTTCTGCTCGGCGCAGACCCTTGGCGACCTTGCGCCCGGCGCCCTGGCATCGCTTCGGGTCACGCGGGTGCTTCTGGATGGGAGCGAGCCGGGCTACAGCAACTATGAAGCGTGGCTGGAGCAGATGCCGGCCGAGGTCACGTTGCCGCGCACGGTGGAGGGAACTGACTTCTCATATTCTTCCGGCACCACGGGCAGGCCCAAGGGCATCAAGCGTCCACTGCAAGGCGCCAACGCTTTTTTCCGCACCGGTGATGACGCTCGCCTGGGCTGGAAGTCGCTGGACCGCGATACGGTCTACCTGTCGACCGCGCCGTTCTATCACACTGCCCCGGTGCGCTGGAACATGGCCACGATGCGCGCCGGAGGCACCTCGGTCATGATGGAAAAGTTCGAGCCGCTGGCGGCGCTGGATGCGATCGCGCGCTACGGCGTGACCCATAGCCAGTGGGTGCCGACCATGTTCGTGCGCTTGCTGCGGCTGACTGCGGCGGAGCGCGAGCGCTTCGACCTGTCCACCATGCGCTATGCGATCCACGCCGCCGCGCCGTGTCCGATCTCAGTCAAGCAGCAGATGATCGACTGGTGGGGGCCGATCCTCTATGAGTTCTACAGCGGCACCGAACTGGTCGGGCGCACCTCGCTGGACTCCGTGGAATGGCTCGCGCACAAGGGGTCGGTCGGACGGCCCGAGTTCGGGCAGGTACACATCGTCGGCGACGATGGCAATGAAGTGCCGCAGGGCCAGACCGGCGTGGTCTACTTCTCCGGCGGCGGGACCTTTGCTTACCACAATGATCCGGAGAAAACCCGGCAGGTCTATAACGACCGTGGGTGGGCCACCTATGGGGACGTCGGCTACGTCGATGCCGACGGCTTCCTTTACCTCACGGACCGCCTTGCCAACACCATTGTCTCTGGCGGCGTCAATATCTATCCGCAGGAATCCGAGAACGTGCTGATGAGCCATCCGGCGGTCTTCGACGTGGCGGTGGTCGGCGTGCCGAATACCGAGTTCGGCGAGGAAGTGAAGGCGGTGGTCCAGTTGCACGAGCCTGAGCGGGCGTCGCCGGTCCTGGCCGAAGAACTGATCGCGCTTTGCCGCAGCAGGATCTCCCCGATCAAATGCCCGCGCTCGGTCGACTTCGTCGCGGCGCTGCCGCGCACCGAAACCGGCAAGCTGCTCAAGCGCGCCGTCAAGGCCAGCTACTGGCCAACCGAAAACCGAATCGCGCATTGAGCGCAACTGATGCCATGTCCCGACAAGAAGCCAGCTACCACGCGCCGCGCAAGATGTTCGCGCCGGAGCACGAGATGTACCGCGACAGCGTCGCCCGTTTCCTGGCTGACAAGGTCATGCCCGGACACGCCGAATGGGAAGCCGCCGGCCTGGTTCCGCGCGATCTCTGGCGCGATGCCGGCGCCCACGGCCTGCTGTGCCCCGGCTTGCCCGAAGCCTACGGCGGTGCCGGCGGCGACTTCCTGCACAGCGCCATCGTGGTGGAAGAGATCGCCCGGGCCCTGGCCAGCGGCGTGACGGGGTTCACCACGCACTCGGAGAACGTCGCGCCGTACCTGCTGGAGTTCGGCACCGAGCCGCAGAAGCGTGAGTTCCTGCCGCGCATGGCCAGCGGCGATGTGGTTGGATCGATCGCGATGACCGAGCCGGGGGCGGGTAGCGACCTGAAGGCCATCCGCACCAGCGCTGTCAAGGTGGATGGTGGTTACCGGCTCAACGGCCAGAAGACCTTTATCACCAATGGCTACCACGCTGACCGCGTGCTGGTGTTCGCCAAGACAGAGCCGGCCGCCGGTGCGCGCGGCATCAGCCTGTTCTGGGTCGACACCACCAGCCCCGGGTTCAGCCGCGGCCGCCTGCTGGACAAGATCGGCCAGAAGGCCCAGGACACCGCTGAACTCTTCTTCGAGGACGTCCTCGTGCCGGACGACATGCTGGTCGGCGAGCGCAATGCCGGCTTCGGCTACGCCATGAGCGGGCTGGTGCGTGAGCGCCTGCTGATCGCCTTGCGTTGCGCCGTGGCGCTGGAGGTGGCGCTTGACTGGACCATCGCGCATGTCAAGGAACGCCGTGCCTTCGACAAGGCGCTGATCGACAACCAGTTCATCCGCTTCCGCCTGGCCGAAATCAAGACGCATGCGTGTGCCACGCGTGCCTTCGTCGACAGCTGCCTTGAACAATACCTGGCCGGCACGCTGACGCCCGATGGTGCCGCCATGGCCAAGTACTGGGCCGGCGAGGCCACGCGGGCCATCGATGACCTGATGCAGTTCTTTGGCGGCTACGGCTATATGCGCGAATACCCCATCGCCCGTGCCTACACCGACGTGCGTCCGAACCGGATCTACGGCGGTTCGGCCGAAATCATGCGCGAAGTCATCGCGCGCGCACTCTGAATTCACCATGACCAAGAACCTCTCTCGCTCGGTCGCCATCGTGGGTGCCGCGGAATCCGACCTGGGCAAGGTGCCCGGCAAGACGGCACTGGAGTTGCAGGCGCAGGCCGCGCGGCTGGCGCTGCAGGACGCGGGGCTGTCGCTGCGCGATGTGGATGCCGTCTTTGCGCATACCGATGACCGCTTTGCCACCGTGCAGCTGGCCGAATACCTCGGTATCCAGCCAAGGTACGTCGACTCCAGCAACGTCGGCGGCATGTCCAACCTGATGCACATCCGCCATGCGATGGCGGCCATTGCCGCCGGCATGTGTTCGGTGGCGCTGGTGACCTATGGCAGTACGCAACTGTCCGACGGCTCGCGCAAGAGTGGCGCCGTCGCCGCGGATACGCCGGACTCGCCGCGTGGCCAGTTCATCGCGCCTTATGGCCAGCTCAGCCCGATCGGCTACTACGCAATGGTTGCCCAGTTGCACATGCATCGCTACGGCACCACGTCCAGGGATCTCGCCGAGGTGGCAGTGGCGGCGCGGCGCTGGGCGCAGCTGAACCCGAAGGCATACCGGCGCGAGCAAACCAGCATCGAGGAGGTCATGGCGTCGCCCGTGATCGCGTCGCCGCTGCGTACGCGTGACTGCTGCCTCGTCACGGATGGCGGTGGCGCACTGATCATCACCTCCGCCGATCGTGCCCGAGACCTGAAGTCGAAGCCGGTCTATGTGATGGGCGCAGCCGAGACCTTCTCGCACCACTACACCCCGTTCAGCACGGCGGACTGGCTGGATACGCGCGTCGCCGAGACGGCGGACGAAGCGTTCGGCATGGCTGGCGTCACCCGCGAAGACATCGACGTGGTGCAGATCTATGACCACTTCACCATCGGCGTCATCCAGTCGCTGGAAGAACTGGGCTTTTGCAAGCGAGGCGAGGGCGGTGCCTTCGTCGCCGATGGCGCCCTGGGCCCGGGTGGCCGCTTCCCCATCAATACCTCCGGCGGCGGCCTTTCCTACGGCCACCCTGGCATGTTCGGCATGTTCGTGCTGATCGAGGCCGTGCGCCAGTTGCGCGGGGAGTGCGGCGAGCGGCAATTGCCCGATGCCGAACTGGCGCTGTGCCATGCGCCCGGACTGGTCTTCTCCTGCAACACCACCATGATCCTCGGAGTCTGAAGCATGAGCGAAGCACAACGTCCCCTGCCGCGTCCCACCGAGATCACCGAAGGCTACTGGCATGCGGCGGCGCAGGGCCGGCTGGTGGTGCAAGGCTGCAGCGCCTGTGGCCACCGCCAGTTCTATCCGCGCACGCTGTGCCTTGCGTGCGAATCGGACCAGGTCGACTGGACGGAGGTCTGCGGCTTTGGCTCGATCTATACCTTCACCATCAACCATCGCGCACCCAATGCCTTCATGAAGGCGCGGCTGCCGTACGCCGTTGCCATCGTCGAACTTGACGAAGGTGTGCGCATGATGGCGAACATCCTCAACGCATCGCCCGAGGCCATTGCTATCGGCAAGCGCGTGCGAGTGGTGTTCGAGAAGGCGAGTGACGACGTGAGCCTGCCGCAGTTCGAATTGATCGACTGACCCAATCCTGCCCCAAGGAGGGCCCATGCCCAT
This sequence comes from Cupriavidus sp. GA3-3, assembly GCF_000389805.1. NCBI lineage: Bacteria > Pseudomonadati > Pseudomonadota > Betaproteobacteria > Burkholderiales > Burkholderiaceae > Cupriavidus > Cupriavidus sp. GA3-3. Next base: position 41,834 of record NZ_KB944471.1, on the reverse strand, counting down.
CATCACTGTGCCGCGGCGGCGTGCTGCCCTGGCCGCGCTGGCGTGCATCGCCGCACTGCCGGCCTGGTCGCACGCCGCTGACGATTCTGCCTATCCGCAAAAGCCCATCCGGCTGGTCGTGCCATTCCCGGCCGGAGGCGGATCCGACACCGTGGCCCGCTTGCTCGGCCGCGAGCTGACGGCGATGTGGGGCCAGACGGTGGTGGTCGAGAACAGGCCCGGTGCCAGCGGCGCGATTGGCACAGGCGCGGTCGCGAAGGCTGCACCGGACGGCTATACGCTGCTGTTGGGCGCAACGCCGCTGGTGCAGTTGCAGGGCGTCTACAAGTCACTGCCCTATGACACCTTCCGCGACTTCGCGCCGCTGGCGCGCCTGGCGCTCTCGTCGGACGTATTTGCCGCTCCGGTATCCACCCGCGTTGCCAGCGTGAGCGAGCTGCTGTCCGCGGCCCGGGCCACGCCTGGCAAGATCAGCTACGGCTCCTACGGCAACGGCACCTCCTCCCACATGCACGGGGAATTGCTGCGGATGCAGGGGGACGTCGACCTGACCCACGTGGCCTACAAGGGCGGCTCGCCACTGATCCAGGACTTGCTGGGTGGGCAGGTGAGTTCCGGGTTTGTGGATGTGGCCAGCGGCAAGGCCGCGCTCAACTCCCCGAAGATCAAGGTACTGGCCGTCACGGGCGAGCGCCGGCTGGCGCTGCTGCCGGAGGTGCCGACCTTTACCGAACTGGGCTACCGCGATTTCGAGCCAAACGGCTGGTATGGCCTGTTCGTGCCGGCGGCGACGCCGAAGGCGGTGAAGGACAAGCTATCCGCGGCGGTGCTGGCAATCCTGGCCAAGCCGGCCATGCAAACGGCGATTCGGGAGCAAGGCCTGGAGCCGGGAACGCTGGAGCCCGAGGCATTCCTGAAGCTGATGCGGCGCGACGCCGAGATCTGGGGACGGATCGCGGCCAACGCGCGCATCACGCTTGACTGAGCGGTGTCGCAGGCCGGGCCGCCCTCCCTGTTCCGGGGAGGCCGCGCCTGGCCGGACGGCTGATAGCCTCCAAGACTCCAACGTACTGTACGGAAGACCTTCACTTTCATGCTGAATCAGGGGGATCGTTCATGCTTTCCGGTGTAAAAGTTGTCGAGATTTGCGGGATCGGTCCAGGCCCGTTCTGCGCGATGCATCTCGCCGATCTCGGCGCCGATGTGATTGCCGTGGAACGCGCGGCACCGGCCAACGATGCGGCGCTATCCACCGAAGGCTACGTGCTGAACCGGGGCAAGCGCTCGGTGGTTGCCGACCTGAAAACGGCCGAAGGGCGTGAGCTGGTGCTGGCACTGATCCAGGATGCCGACGCGCTGATCGAAGGCATGCGCCCCGGCGTCATGGAGCGCCTGGGGCTGGGCCCGGATGTCTGCCTGCAACGCAATCCCCGCCTGGTCTACGGGCGCATGACAGGATGGGGGCAGAGCGGCCCGATGGCGCAGGCCGCGGGGCATGACAACAACTACATCTCGCTTTCCGGCGCGCTGTACTACCACGGCACGCCTGCAGAGCCGCCATCGTCGGCCATTACCGTGGTGGGCGACGTCGGCGGTGGCGCGCTTTACCTGGCGGTGGGCCTGCTGTCAGGCATCCTCAACGCCCGCGCCACCGGAAAGGGAACCGTGGTGGATGCATCCATCGTGGACGGCTCGGCCCATATGCTGCAGCTGTTGCTGTCCACGCGCCGCAAGGGCTTCATCACCGGCGAGCGCGGCAACAATATCCACGATGCCTCTCATTTCTATTCGACCTACCGCTGCGCGGACGGGAAGTTCGTCACGCTCGGCTCGATCGAGCCGCAGTTCTACGCGCTGCTGCTGGAAAAGCTGGGCCTGACCGAGGATCCGCGCTTCGCCCGGCAATGGGACCGCGAGCGTTGGCCGGAGCTGCATCGGCACTTCGAAGAACTCTTTGCCACCAGGACTCGCGCGCAATGGTGCGCTCTGCTGGAAAACACCGACGTCTGTTTCGGCCCGGTGCTGAGCCCGGAAGAGGCCGCCGGGCATCCGCACCTTGCCGCGCGGGGCGTCTACTTCGAAGCGGAGGGCCATCTGCAGGCTGCCCCCGCGCCGCGCTTCGATGGCAAGGCCATGGCGGCGGGCGCGATTCCACGGCGCGGCCAGCACACTGGCGAGATTATGGCCGCAACAAACGCCAGCCACCCCAGCGGCATCTGGAAGACCGGCTGATTGTTGATGCGCTGGCCAGGCCAAGAGCCGGCCGGCGCGGTTGCGCGCTGGACGATGGCCATGACGTCTCGGCTTCCACCGCGGCATGACCGCGGGCTGCTGCTTCCCGAAATTTCCCACTCGATCCTGAACGGTGCCTTGACGGCTCCGCGCTATGCCGCGTCTGCTGCTGTCGACGCGATGCCATGGCATGGCAGGCGGCGAGTGCGGCTGCACGTTCCCGCGTGAGGCACTTTCGCGAGAAAACATAAGGTTTTCTTATCAAATCGGGATGAATTTCTAACTGGAAGCTCTCGTGCCAGGAGGCCATCATGCAGCAGTCAGACACGCTTCGAATCCACGTACGAGCCAGCATGCGATGGCCACAAGGGCAGAAGATGGCAGAGAACAATATCACTCAGGACGCAACGATTTCAGGCGCACGTCCTTTGACGTCAGGCGCCGAACGCAACCGTGAGCACATGCTGGCGATGCTGGGCCAGGTGCGGGAACTGGAGCAACGGACGGTCAGAAAATCTGCAAGGGCGGCAGATTCATTTCATGCCCGAGGCAAGCTGTTGCCACGGGAGCGGCTGGCGCACCTGCTGGACGCCGACCGCCCGTTCTTTGAACTCATGACCCTGGCCGGGTATTGCGGCCTCGAAGATCCGGACCCGGCCACCAGCGTACCCGGTGCGGCACTCATAGTCGGCATCGGCTATATCGAGGGGGTGCGCTGCATGATCGCGGTAAACGACTCGGGCATCAGCGCCGGTGCGATGCAGGCGCTGACCGGCCAGAAGCTGATTCGGGCGCAGGAGATTGCGCTTGCCCAGAAGCTGCCATTTGTCCAGTTGGTCGAAAGCGCGGGGGGGAACCTGCGCAAATACCGGGTCGAACGCTTCGTCGTGGGTGGCGGCATGTTCTACAACCTGGCGCGGCTGTCCGCGGCCGGCGTGCCGGTGGTGTCTCTCATCCATGGATCTTCAGCCGCTGGTGGTGCCTATCTGCCGGGACTTTCCGACCACGTCATCATGGTGCGGCGCCAGGCCCATGCGTACCTGGCCGGGCCCTCGTTGCTGCGTGCCGCGACAGGCGAGGAGGCGAGCGATGAGGAGCTCGGTGGGGCCGACATGCACGCCAGCGTCTCCGGCCTCGCCGACCACGTCGCCGACAACGATCTTGATGGCATTGCCTGCCTGCGAGAGGTGATGGATACGATCGGTTGGCGCGATGTGCCGGGCGGCGAGAGCTGGGACGAGCCCCTTGAGCCTGCCGGGGACCTGCTGGGGCTGATGCCGGTCGACACCCGCACGCCCGTCGACATGCGCGAAGTGATTGCGCGCATTGTCGATGGGTCCCGCTTCAGGGAATTCAAGGCGATGTACGGGGCTCACACCGTCTGCGGTCATGCCCGTATCCAGGGGCACCACGTGGGGATCCTGACGAACAATGGGCCGCTCGACTGCGATGGCTCCACCAAGGCGGCGCAGTTCATCCAGTCGTGCGTGCAGTTGGGCCGGCCGCTTGTCTTCCTGCAGAACATCACCGGCTTCATGGTCGGGCGCGAGCATGAGCAGGCGGGGATGATCAAGCACGGCGCCAAGCTGATCCAGGCGCTGTCCAATGCGCCGGTGCCGCGCCTGACCATATTGTGCGGTTCGTCCTTTGGCGCCGGCAACTATGGCATGTGCGGCCGCGCCTTTCGCCCCGACTTCCTTTTCTCCTGGCCGAATGCGCGCACGGCGGTCATGGGCGGCGAGCAGGCCGCCATGACCATGCGGCTGGTCGCCGAGAACGCCGCCCGCCGCAGCGGAAACTCCGCCGACGAACGGGCGATCGAGGCCGAGAGCCGCGACATCGTCGCTACCTTCGATCGTCAATCCAGCGCGATCCACACCAGCAGCCTGCTGCTCGATGACGGGATCATCGACCCGAGAGACACGCGGTCCTGGCTGGGCATGGCCCTGGCCACGGTGGAACAGGCGAAGCACCGCACCGTGCAACCGATGCAGTTCGGCGTCGCCCGCCTCTAGCCACAAGGCGGCGCTGCGCGCCGGCACCTTCGCGTGCCGGGCGGCTTGCCGCGCCCCATCCCTTCGAACCACAAGGAGACACGAAAGATGATGACCCCCGACCACATCGCGCTGCAGGATAGCGTACGCAAGCTGATCGACCGGGAGATCGAACCCCATGTCGAAAAATGGGAGGCTGACGAAATCTTTCCCGCGCACGAAGTGTTCAAGAAGCTCGGCTCGGCGGGTTATCTCGGCGTGAACAAGCCCGTGGAATTCGGCGGCATGGGGCTGGATTACTCATATGAGATTGCCTTTTGCGAGGCCATCGGCGGCATCAGCGCAGGCGGCGTCGGCATGGCCATCGCGGTGCAGACTGACATGGCAACTCCGGCGCTGGCGCGATTTGGCTCCGACGAATTGCGGGAGACCTTTCTCAAGCCGACCGTCGCGGGCGACTTCGTGGTGTGCCTGGGCGTGTCGGAAGCGGGTGCCGGTTCGGACGTGGCATCGCTGAAGACCACGGCGCGCAAGGATGGCTCCGACTATGTGATCAACGGCTCCAAGATGTGGATCACGAACGGGCTGCAAGCCGACTGGATGTGCCTGTTGGCGAACACCAGCGATGGAGATATCCACCGCAACAAGTCGCTCATCTGCCTGCCGCTGAGGGAAGGCGGGAAGCTGCGTCCCGGCATCACGATGAACAAGATCAAGAAGGTCGGCATGTGGTCCTCCGACACCGCCCAGGTATTTTTCGACGACGTTCGCGTGCCCCAGCGCTACCGCATCGGAGATGAGGGCATGGGCTTCACCTACCAGATGCGTCAGTTCCAGGAGGAGCGCCTCAGTGGCGCTACCCGCCGGGTCACCGCGCTCACCAATGCGATCAACGAAACCATTGAATACACCCGTCAGCGCAAGGCATTCGGGCGCTCGATCCTGGACAACCAGGCGGTCCATTTCCGGCTGGCTGAGCTGAAGACGGAAGTCGAGCTGCTGCGATCCGTTATCTACCGCGCGGCACAGGTGCACATGTCGGGCGGCGACATGACCGAGCTGGCATCCATGGCCAAGCTCAAGGCCGGCCGCTTGTGCCGTGAGGTGACCGATTCCTGCCTGCAGTACTGGGGCGGCATGGGCTTCACCTGGGACAACCGTGTATCGCGCGCCTGGCGGGACCTGCGGCTGATCTCCATTGGCGGGGGAGCCGACGAGATCATGCTGACGATCATCTGCAAGCACATGGGGATCCTGCCGAAACGGGCGGCCTGATCAACGGAGAGTCACATGCGCTTTGACACACTGCTTGTCGCCAACCGCGGAGAAATCGCACTGCGGGTCCTGCGCAGCGCGCGCAAGCTCGGCTTGCGCACGGTCGCCGTCTATTCGGACGCCGATGCCCGCAGCCTCCACGTGCGCGAGGCCGATCTGGCCGTGCGCATTGGACCGGCCGAGGCTGCCCGCAGCTATCGGCATGCCCATGCGCTGATCGAGGCATGCCGGCGCACCGGAGCCCAGGCGATACATCCGGGCTATGGATTCCTGTCTGAGAACGCGGAGTTCGCGCAGGCGGTCGCCGATGCGGAAATTACCTTCGTAGGGCCCTCTGCAGACGTCATTGCGTTGATGGGAAACAAGGCCCAGGCAAAGCTCGCCATGCAGAAAGCCGGCGTGCCGACTGTGCCAGGAGAACAGGGCTGCGCGACCGACGAGGAGGCAATCGCTGCGGTCGAGCGCATCGGCTTCCCGGTCATCCTGAAGGCGGCGGCAGGCGGGGGCGGCCGCGGCATGCGGGTCGTGCGCGATGCCTCGACCTTGCTGGCGGCGCTGCGACAGGCGCGCTCCGAGGCGGCAGGCGCATTCGGCTCTGACGAGATCATCATCGAGCGCGCCATCGAACGGGGACGACACATCGAGATCCAGGTGCTGTGCGATGAACATGGTCGCTGCTTGCACCTCGGTGAGCGCGACTGTTCGACACAGCGGCGCTTCCAGAAGCTCATCGAGGAAGCCCCTTCGCCCGCGGTGAACGCCGAGCTGCGCCGCGCGATGGGAGAGGTCGCTGTGCGCGCCTGCGAGGCCATCGGGTACACGGGCGCCGGCACGCTCGAATTCCTGCTTGACGGAAAAGGACGCTTCTATTTCATGGAGATGAACACGCGGCTCCAGGTTGAGCACGGCGTGACAGAACTGGTCACGGGGCTGGACCTGGTGGAGCAGCAACTGCGCATTGCCCAGGGCGAGCGGCTCGCGTTCGGGCAGGAGGATGTACGCATGCGCGGCCATGCCATCGAGGTGCGGCTGTGTGCGGAGGACCCTGCGGCGGGCTTTCTGCCTCAGGTGGGCCGCGTCGACGTCTGGCGGCCGTCGCCCGACATCCGCGTTGATAGCGCGCTGCAGGACGGCATGGAGATCGGTTCCGACTACGACTCCATGGTCGGGAAGATCATGTCCTGGGGCGAGACGCGCGAGGAAAGCATCAACCGCCTGGTCCGGGCCTGCGAGCGCACGGCGCTGCTGGGCGTCCGAACGAACCTTGGCCTGCTCGCCCGCTGTCTGCGTCATTCACGCTTCGTGACCGGTGAAGTCACTACCGACTTCCTGGCGGGCGAAGACATGGGCGGCCCGGCCTGGCGAGCACAGCCGTCGGTGCATGCACGCGCCGCGGCGGCCTTGCTGCTGTCAGGCGCAGTCGGCCGCGAGTCATCTGGCATTCGCCGGCTGCCGGCTGGCCCGGCGCAGACGCGGGCGTTGTGGCTCGTGGACGCGACCCATGCGCTCAACGCGGGCGCCGCCGCGCAAGGGACGGCCAGCGCAGTCGAACTGCGGCCGTCCGATGACGGGGGCGAAGTTCTCATCAGCTTCCGGGCTGGCGCAGCGGTGCCCGCGCGCGACGGGAAGCGTTCCGAAGCGTGTGACGACGAGCCTGTCTGCAGCGTCGGCAATGTGCACTGGGCGCCGATCGCCGGCTCAGCCCGGGGACATGGCGGCACGCTCGGGTTGGCCGTCGATGGCGTGTACCGCCAGCTGCTGTGCGACTCGCCTCGGCGCGACGAATGGTGGCTGCAGGATGGCGCGGATACCTTCGTGTTCAGGCGGCTGGCGCGCTTCGAGGCCAGCGACGGCGAGGCGCGGGGAGGCAGCGTGCGGGCGCCGATGAGCGGGCGCGTGATCGCCGTCATGGTGGGTGAGGGCGACGCCGTCGAGCGAGGCCAGACCCTGGCCGTCATGGAGTCCATGAAGATGGAAATGCCCCTGGCCGCGCCAAGCACGGGACGCATTGCGCGCCTGCTTGTCCAGGAGGGCATGCAGCTCAATGCCGGCCAGGTGCTGATCGAAGTCGGCGCGGGCGCCGAGGAGGGTGCCGTCCAAGCCCAGGAGGCGACCTGACTGCACGGAAGCCGAAACGCAGATCGGACCCGCGGGGCACGACCACAAGCACGTCCGCACACACTACAGGAGAGCATGAATGGGCCAAAACGCAAAGTCCGGCCGCGCGGTTGTCATTGGCGGCGCATCGGGATTCTGGGGCGACTCGCAGATTGCCGTCCCGCAATTGCTGCAGGAGCCGGAACTGGGCTACCTCGTCTTCGACTACCTGGCCGAGACCACCATGGCGATCCTTCAGCGAGCGCGCCTTCGGGCGCCGGAGCTGGGTTATGCAACGGATTTTGTCAGCGCGGCGCTGAGGCCCAACCTGCGGGCTCTGAAGCAGCATGGGGTGCGCCTGGTGTCCAACGCAGGCGGCCTTAACCCGGCAGGCTGCCGCGATGCCATCCTTGCCTTGGCGCGAGAGCAAGGGCTGGAGCTGAAGGTGGCGATCGTATCCGGCGACGACGTGCTGGCACTTCAGGGGAGATTCCTGCCTTGGCCCGGTGACGAGGCCGATGCCAGCCTCCCGCGGTTGATGTCGGCCAATGCCTACCTCGGTGCCCTGCCCATTGCCGAGGCACTGGACGGCGGCGCGGACATTGTCGTCACCGGCCGTTGCGTGGATAGCGCCGCGCTGCTTGGCATTGCCATCCACGAGTTCGGATGGTCGATGCAGGACTACGACCGGCTGGCGCAGGGCAGCCTTGCAGGCCACCTGGTGGAGTGCGGGGCGCAGGCCACGGGCGGGCTGTTCACGGACTGGGAGCGCGTACCGGACTGGACCAACATTGGCTACCCGCTGGTGCGCATGACAGCCGACGGCGTATTCGAGCTCTACCAGCCGTGTGACGCGGGCGGACTGGTGACGCGCCAGACCGTGGGCGAGCAGCTGCTCTACGAGATCGGTGATCCGCAGGCCTATGCGCTGCCTGATGTGGTCTGCGATTTCTCCGAGGTCCGCATCGAGGACCTGCCGGGCTTCGAAGCCAGTGGCGGCCGCGTGCGCGTCAGTGGGGCGCGGGGAAGGGCGCCCGGCGATTGCTACAAGGTGACAGCGACCTACCAGCAGGGCTACCAGATTGCACTGATGATGGCCATTCGCGGACAGCGGGCGTTGGAGAAGGCCGAGCGTACGGCGCAAGCGCTGCTGGCGCGTAGCCGCGGCCTGATGGCCAAGGCCGGCCATGCCGACTACAGCGACACCCTGGTGGAGTTGCTAGGCGCCGAATCCATGTACGGGCCGCATCGTCGCGTACGAGACAGCCGGGAGGTGGTGCTGCGCATTGCTGCCCAGCACGATGACAAGCAAGCGTTGACGTTCTTGCAGAAGGAGGCGGCGTCAGCCGGCACCTCCATGGGGCCGGGAACGCGCAGCCACTTTGGCGGGCGTTCGGATATCCAGAGTGTGATCCGCACGGCCTCGTTCCTGCTCCCCAAGCAGGAGGTGACGGTGCAATGGAGGCTGGCTGACGAGCCGGCGACAACGGTGGCGGTGCCGGCGTGTGGTGTGCCCTCGGAGCGGCCGGCAATGACTTCGCACACGCCCCGGAGACCGCCTGGGGACGAGCCGCGGCAGGACGCGCGCGGCCTCGTGCGTATTCCGCTCGGCACACTGGCGGTCGGGCGCAGCGGCGACAAAGGCAACGATGCCAACATCGGATTGATGGTGCGCGATCCTGCGTGGCTGCCTGTGGTCAGCGCGCAGGCGACGGCGCAGAGGGTACGCGACTACTTTGCGCATCTGATTGAAGGTCCGGTGAAACGCTACGAACTGCCGGAAATCGGCGCCTTCAACTTTGTACTGGAAAAGGCACTGGGTGGCGGTGGTTCCTGCAGCCTGCGTTCCGATCCGCTGGGCAAGTGCTATGCACAGATGCTGCTGGACATGGAAATCGAATGTCCCGCGGACCTTCTGCCAGAAACGGCGGCGGGGACAGCGGGGACAGCGCCCACACCTTGACCGGGCGGCAGGGCACTTTGCGACCGACAACGAACCAGGAGACATGAGCCATGCAAGCGACACAGCAACCAGACTACCAAGCTCAGAGCACCACGCGGCGGCTCGCCAAGCGACGATGCCGCGTCGCCGTGAGCGCGCTGGGTGCCATCCTGTGGGGCGCTGCGGCCAGCGCCCAGCCAACGTCCACTCCCGGCACTGATCGCATCGACAAGCCGGTGCGCATCATCGTTGCTTACGGCGCCGGCGGGGCTTCGGACAGCATCGCGCGTTTCGTGGGCGACGGACTCTCCAGGCGTGCCGGCAAGCCCGTGATCGTAGAAAACAAGTCCGGTGCTGACGGCAACATTGCAGCCGACGCTGCAGTCCGCGCGTCGACCGATGCTTACACGCTGCTGGTGTCCGGCTCATCGACGCACGCGGCAAACGCCACCATCTACCGCAAACTTCCCTATGACCCGGAAGCGGACTTCACGCCGCTGGCCACAATGGCCAGCACACCCTTCGTGTTGCTCGTGAATCCAAAGCGTGTTCACGCAGCAACGTTCAAGGAGTTCCTGGCATGGGCCAGGAAGGAGAGCAATCCGCTTTCCTTTGCGAGCGCCAACGTGGGAGGCCGTATCAGCGGGGAGTTGTTCAAGCAACGAGCAGGCGTCAAGGCAGTCAGCGTTCCGTACAAGAACAGCAGCCAGGCCATGACGGACCTGCTTGGCGGCCAGTTCGACTACTACCTGTGCGACATGGTCACCGCGCTGCCGCAGATCCAGGCCGGAACCGTGCGCGCCCTGGCAATCTCCAGCTCCGAACGAGTGCAGTCATTACCTGATGTGCCGACACTGGCGGAAAGCGGATTCCCGGACTTTGACGTCAGTTCGTGGATCGGCATCTGGAGCGCTAACGCGTCGACGCCCCAGCCTGTGGCCAGGCTGTTGTCGCGCTGGATCGCCGATACGCTGGACTCGCCCGATGGTCGTCATTTCCTCATCGGCAAGGGCCTGATTCCGGCCAAGGTTGCCCCGATGCATCTGCAGGAGTTGCAGCGGCGCGACACCAGGCTCTGGGGAAAAATCATCATTGACGCGGGAATGCAGCAGCCATGAAGGCCATAGCACGTTCAGCGCGGCGAGATCAGGCGGCTGATGCCCAGTGCGCTCTCGCTAAGCTTGTCGGTGCGCGCATAGAGCCGGTAGCTGATGGTCGGCAGCGCTGGCATGCCGGCGTGAGGGTCCAGGACCTTCAGGTCAGGGGCCAGCATCTCCACGGTGCGAGGCGTGACCCCCATGCCCGCTCGCAATGCCGCCCGGATACCCGCCAGCGTCGAGGTTTGGAAAGCGACACGCCAGGGGATGTTCGCGTCCGACAGGGACTTGATTGCCATGCTATGAAACGGACAGGCCCCCTCGATGAGCACGAGCGGTACCGGCGCGCCGGGCTGATGGTGGTATCGCGCGCCTGCGATCCAGGTTACGGGAGAGGTGCGCAGCACGACCTGATCGAACTCCGGGTTGGGCACAGGGTCAAGCATGACGACCAGGTCAATCTCGCCGCGGCGCAGGGACGAGGTCAGCCAACGGCGGCGGCCAACCTGGATGTCCACGCGCAGGCCGGGAAAAACCTCTGCACACATCTTCAGGTATTCGGGAATGAGCGAGTCGACGGCATCCGCGCAAGCTCCGACTTTCACCGGTTCGTCGAAGGCTCTCTGGGTCATGGCGCGATAAGCCTCATCGTTCAGGCCGACGATGCGACGCGCGTAGTCCAGGAGCCTGGTGCCCGCCGTGGTCAGGCGTTTGCTGCGTCCAACGCGCTCGAACAACACGCAGTCGAGCGCGGTCTCCAGCTTTTGCATCTGCTGCGACACGGCCGCCTGGGTGCGGAAGACCTGCTCTGCCGCCACAGCGAAGTTTTCTTTCTCTGCCACGGCAACGAACGTGCGAAGCAGGCCGATGTCAAGGTTGCGAAAGCTCATGTCGAATAGCGTTGCGGCTGCCGCTTGCAAGTTGTCGTGATTCCCAACATTAACATTCAGGATTGAACAGCGTGACTTCCAGCGTATCCTCCACACCCATCGAAGCTACAGGGCCGTCTGTCATCACGGACGCACCGTTCGTTCGCACCGTCGTTCACGGAGCCGTTTTTCGCATCGAGCTTAACCGATCCGATGCGAGGAATCCACTGGGCGCCGACATGGTTGCGGCCTTGTCAAAGGCGGTTGATCAGGCCGAGCAAATGGATGACGTGCGGATCATCCTCTTCACCGCAGCGGGAAAGGCCTTCAGTGCTGGTGGGGATCTCGGCAATATCTCGGACCGCCTGGCGGTCAAGCCCGGCGCGGATGGCCAGGATCCCATCGCGGTGGGTAACCGGCGCTATGGCGAGTTCCTTGCCCGGCTCATCCGGTCGTCGAAGGTCACGGTGGCCTGTGTGCACGGCGCAGCCATGGGCGGAGGTGCGGGCCTTGTATGCGCGGTGGATATCGCCATCGGTTCACCCGCGGCCCGGTTCGGCTTTCCAGAGGCCGGTATTGGCCTGGTGCCCGGGCAAATCCTGCCTTTCGTCAGCGCACGCATTGGCGTTCAAGTAGCGCGCCGCCTCATGCTCACCGGTGAACGGATCGATGGCGCGGAGGCCCACCGTCTCGGGTTGCTGGATTACCTTGCCGAATCCGAGGAGGCGTTGCCTGCGCGCGTGCGGGAAATTCTGGGATCCGTCGTTGCCACGGCACCCGCAGCCAGCGCTGCAACCAAGTGCCTTCTGACGCAGATGCGCCCACTTTCGGCACAGTCGCACGAGGCATTGACGCACTACCTGGACACTGCCTCCGTCAAGTTTGCGCAGCAGATGCGCTCCGAAGCGGTGGAAGGCGTGACAGCCGCCCGGGAGCGCAGGCCGGCGCTCTGGAACGTGGGGGCCGAACTGCCGCCGCTTGCGGCGAACTGAACCACACGCGTCGAACGTCAACTTTTCGGAGGTTGGAAATCATGGCATCGCTGGAAGGCTTGAAGGTCGTGGATCTGTCCCGCGTACTTGGTGGTCCCCTGTGTGCGCAGATCCTCGGGGATCACGGTGCCAACGTGATCAAGGTGGAAGGTCCGATGGGCGATGAGACGCGCACCTGGGGGCCGCCCTTTAATGAGGCTGGCATGGCTTCGTACTTCGCGGGCATCAATCGCAACAAGCGCACTGTGTGCCTCGACCTCGCGTTGCCGCAAGGACGCGAAGTACTGATGCAGCTGCTCACCGAAGCGGACGTGCTTATCGAGAACTTCAAGGTCGGCACCCTGGAGCGTTGGGGGATGGGGTACGACGACGTGCTCTCCTTGCGCTTTCCAAGGCTGATCCATTGTCGTGTCACGGGCTTCGGTGCGACGGGGCCGCTCGGTGGGCTGCCCGGCTACGACGCCGCGGTACAGGCGCTCGGTGGCATCATGAGCATCAACGGTGACCCGGATGGAACGGCCACGCGCGTTGGGGTGCCGATCGTCGATGTGACGACTGGTCTGAGCGCCGTGATCGGGGTGTTGTTGGCCTTGCATGAGCGTGAGCGCAGCGGTAAAGGACAGTCCATTGAGTCGGCACTGTATGACAACGCTCTGTTCTCCCTATACCCACACTCCATCAACACGCTCTTCACCGCCAAGGCTCCGATGCGGTCTGGCAATGGCCATCCGAACATCGCGCCCTACGACACCTATGCCACTGCCACCGAGCCCATCTATCTCGCGGTCGGCAACAATGGCCAGTTTCAGCGGCTGTGCGAAGCGGTGGACCGAACGGAACTGGCGGTCGATGCGCGCTACGCAACCAATGCTCAGCGAGCCGTGCATCGTTTCGAGCTCAAGCGCGATCTTGAGGCCGCCTTCAGCCGCTTCGAAGCGCAGTCGCTGTTCGAACGCCTGGTGGCAGTTGGCGTGCCGTGCGGTGTCATCCACAACGTGGTCGAGGCGCTGAACCACCCGCACACGGCACACCGGGGCATGGTGGCTGAAATTGGAAAATTCAAGTCGGTCGCTTCGCCGGTCAAGCTTAGCCGCACGCCGGCAACGTACCGTGAAGCTCCGCAAGAGATCGGCGCGAACACGGTGGAGGTGCTGCGCGAGGCGGGCCTTACGGAATCACAGATCGAAAAGCTGCTCGAGCAGGGGGTGGCGCTTCAGCGCAAGCGCACTCCGTAAGGTGCAACCCCGACAGCGGAGCCGCACACTGGCGACATCATGGCCGCACTGAAATCCGGCCATCGGCCGGAGCGATTTTTTTGCTGTTGACTGCTGCAGCGGCCTCGGCAATACCGCTCCGCTCACGGCAAAAAAATCCCCCGAGGCTGTTACTTGGGGGAGGTGCTGGTCTGTGGCCGGAGACGCTGAGTCCCGGCCACGAATTTTTTGAGGGGACACTCTTTTCTGTAGTTCCTTACATGCTGTGGTCAACGAGTCCATCGCGGTTGGTGATTCTCGCGCCATCGGTGTACACGTCGCGCCTATCCGAGACTTTCGCCCCGTCTGAATAGACGTCAAACTTTGTGGTCTTGCCCCCATCGGAATATGGGTCTCGCGGCCCCATCACGCTGGCGCCGTCAGTGTAGACATCCCGTGTCCCGATGCCGGCATAGGCGATTCCGGCACTAAGCGCCGCACCCGCCGCAGCGAGCAGTATGACTGTCTTTACCATTTTTCTTACCTCCATTTCAGGTCGTTGCAAAAACACCGAAACGATTCTTCTTTCGCTTCAGTTTGAGGGTCGCAACTTCGCACAAGTGCAATGAAATGTAGGCCTTGGCGACAAGCATATGAATCGGGCTTTTTTCCGAAAAGAGGCTAGGGGATTGCCCTAGCCGGTGGGCAGGCAGATTCAGTCCTGCATTACTGCACGGTGGCGATCGAATCCATCCGGCAACTCTTACCGCGCAAGGGAGTTCTGGCGTAGATTCATAGTAGTGTTGTGGCACCATGGTTTTGCAGCGCTTCGCCTTGCATCGATTCGGTGCAGGCTCGTGATTTGCCGCAGGTGCATGGAACATTCACTTTCGCAAGAGTGTCGTCATTCCGTTTAACCACAGAAATGACTGGATGTGACAGTGTCGGTTCCCGGGGGTTTGAAGCGAACCATGTTTATTGTCCCGCGCAACTTAAGGCTCAGACTTTTCGTCCATACCGGACTTGTCGCTTTGGCGTATTTCGCAAGTGCAAAGCTGGGACTGGCTTATGCAGTAGTGGGCGGTGCGGTGTCTCTGGTGTGGCCTGCCAGCGGCGTGGCCCTGGTTGCGCTCCTTGTCATGGGTTTCGCAGCTGCCCCGGGAATTGCCATTGGCTCCTTTTTTGCCAATATGTCGGTCGGCGTGCCACTGCCAATGGCCGCGCTGATTGGCTTCGGCGCGACGGCTGCAGCCTTGACGGCCACGTTGCTGTTGACGCGCGTGGCCCGGTTCCGGATCACCCTCGACCGCGTCAGGGACGTATTGGCCTTCATCATCCTGGCCGCGACAGTCAGCACAGCAGTGAGTGCCCTGATTGGTGCGACTGCTCTCCTTGGCGGGGGCCGGGTGTCGGCTTCCGAGTACGGCAAAGCAGTCCTGGAATGGTGGCTCGGTGACATGATGGGGGTGCTGGTAGTGGCTCCGCCCCTGCTCAGCCTGCTTGCGAGTCCTGGCCCTGTGCACTCCACAAAGCAGGCCGTGGAAGCGTGCGGACTGACCGTTGCCATGCTCTGGGCAAGTTACCTCATCTTCGGCGCTCCCGAGCTTGCCGGGCACGGCTACTACCCTTCAGCCCTGGCGATTCTTCCGTTCATCATCTGGGCGGCTCTGCGTTTCGATCACCTTGGCACCACCTTCGCAACCTTGCTGGTCTCGATCGTTGCCATCTGGGGCACCACCAACGGCACCGGTCCCTTTGCCGCAGTGTCTCCAGTGGATAGCCTTGTGAGATGGTGCGCCTTCGCGAACGTCGTGGCAGTCACCGGGCTGCTGCTGGTGGCGGCACATGCCCAGGAGAAGCGCGTCCATAGCCTGCTGCAGGCATCCCACATCGAACTGGAGGGGCGCGTGCGGGAGCGAACCCGGGACCTGCAGCGGGCAAACCATGAACTGAAGCAGGAGATGGCGCGGCGTCGCCTGCTGGAAGCGGAGCTGATCCGGATCGGCGACCAGCAGCAGAGACTCATCGGCCGGGAGCTGCATGACGGCCTCGGGCAGCACCTCACCAGCCTGGGCTTCTACTGCACGAGCCTGAATCAAACGCTGCAGAAGCATGGCCACCCGGCTGCGGCGGACGCGGCTACCATCGTCGGACTGGTGAAGCAGGCGTCCTTGATGACTCGCAAGATTGCCCACGGCCTGGACCCGGTCGCCATGGAATCCGGTGGCCTTGCGCTCGCCCTGCAGAGGCTGGCGCAGACGACCTGCGCGCTGGATGGCATTGACTGCACGCTGCGCATCGGGTCGGACGTGGACTTGCTCGATCCGCCGATGCAGATCAACCTTTATCGTGCGGCGCAGGAAGCCGTGAACAACGCGCTGAAATACAGCCAGGGACACCACATCGGGATCGACCTTGAGCGCGAAGGCGGGATGCAGCGGCTTTCCATCAGTGACGACGGGGTGGGGGTGGACCCGGAGCAAATGGAGCGTGCCTCGGGACTGGGACTTCACAACCTGCGTCACCGGGCGAGCCTCCTGGGCGGCTCCTGCACGATCACCCGCAATGCTCTGGGCGGCACCACGGTTGCCATCAGCTATCCGATACCAGAGAGTCCGGGCCATGCCACAGAAGCCATCTAGCCCGGGCCGCGCAACCCAGATCCTGATCGTGGATGACCACCCCATCATCCGCGAGGGGTTAAGCCAAATGCTGAATCTGCATGAGGATCTGCACGTCTGCTGTGCGGCCGGCAGTGCCGAAGAGGCTCTGGCGTTGATGGCCTGCCAGCCTGACGTGGCCGTTGTCGACCTCAGCCTGCACTCGAACTCCGGCCTGGATCTTGTCAGGATGCTGCGGCAACACTATCCAAGGCTGGCAATCCTTGTCCTCAGCATGCATGACGAAACGCTGTTTGCCGAACGCGCACTGCGCGCAGGCGCCAACGGGTATCTGATGAAACTCGAGGCCACGGAGCATATTGTGAATGCCATCCGCGAGGTGCTGGCAGGCAATGTCTACCTGAGCGCCGCCATGCATGACAAGCTGGCGCGGGCCCTGAAGGCTCCTCAAAGAAGCCGCGCGGGCTCGATCGCAAGCTTGTCGGAACGGGAGTTCGAAGTCCTGCACCTGATCGGGCTTGGCTTCAGCACCCGCCAGATCGCCGGGAAACTGAATCGCAGCGTCAAGACCATCGAGGCGCATCAGGCCAACATCAAGGAAAAGCTGGACATCCCCAACGGCAAGGAGTTGATGCGCTTCGCGATTCAGTGGATCGAGAGCCAATAGGGGTTGAGTTGCTTTCGCCTGCTTGAACGCTCGACTGCTCGCGGCCCTGGGCCGGACGGAAGCCTGGTAGCGCGTGTCAAGGGCGGGGAACGTCCCACATAAGCTGCGTTCAGATCTGAAGTGAAGATCGATTTAGCTGGCCCGGGCCCGCACCGCAGTCCGCTTCTGGTGCCGCAGCGAATCTCGTTAGTCTCTTTTTTCCCCCGAACGGGGCGTTCCGCCCATGGCGGAATTTGCATACACTCGCCCACTCCGTGGACCAACGGCCAGCACAGGCGGTCCATCGTGATCTGTGGGCCGTCGGTGGGGATTCCACAGGGGGCGGCGCGGGCCCGGGGTTTGGGCGCTTCTGTCCCTTTCCGGTCGTTCAACCGGTAGATTCGAATACACGCCTGGCGGCCCGGACGCCGAAAAACAACCTGCTGCGTTTACTTCCCAAACTCACTGAACCTGGCCGCCAGGAATTCCACGAACAGCCGGATCCGGGACGACAGCTGGTGCCGCTGCTGGTAGACGGCATAGATGTCCGCCTCGGGCGTCGCGTATTGCGGCAGTACCTGCACCAGGCGGCCACTGCGCAGGAACCGCTCGATGTCCCACTCGGCGCGCATCAGGATGCCGTGGCCTTGCAGCGCCCAGTTGACCGCGATCTCGCCGTCATTGGTGGTGAGGTTGCCGCGCACATGGACCGATTCGGTCCGCGCCTTGGTCCCTTTGCCCGAGGTCAGGCGCCACACGCCATAGGCGTCGCTGCCCTGGCGGATGCCGATGCAGTTGTGCTGGCGCAGGTCGGCGGGCGTGTGCGGGGTGCCGTGGCTGCGCAGGTACTTGGGCGAGGCGCACAGCAGGCGCCGGTTCGGCGCCAGCTTCCGGGCCACGATGCGGGCGTCGGGCGGCTGGCCGAAGCGGACGCAGACGTCGAAGGCATCTTCGGTCAGCGGCGGCGGGTCGGCGGACAGCTGGAGCTGGACATCGACCTCGGGGTAGGTGGCGACATACTCGGAAATCACCGGCGCCACATGCATGCGCCCGAACCCCAGCGTGGCATTGACCCGCAGCAGGCCGCTCGGCCGGCCCTTTGAGCGGGTCAGGATCTGGTCCAGGTCGTCGATCTCGCTGAGGATGCGCCGCGCGTGCTCCAGGTAGACCTCGCCCTCCGGCGTCAGGCTCATGCGCCGCGTGGTGCGCGTCACCAGCGGCATGCCGATGCGCGCTTCCATCTGCGCCAGCCGCTTGCTGACCGCGGCGGTAGTGATCCCAAGGTCGCGCGCGGCCGCGCTCAGGCTGCCTGCCGTGGCCACCGACGTGAAGAATCCCAGTTCTGACGGTTGGATGCCGGACGATAGCGCCATTCCATCTTTAATTTCAGGTTAACAATGGTTTAACTCTACAAGCGATCCAAAACCTTGTCCACGGCCCAGAATCCGCCCCATGCACTCAACTCGTACTTGAATCGATCTGGACCAGGAGACACGGATGAAGACGTACCGCATTGCAACGATCCCCGGCGATGGCATTGGCAAGGAGGTGGTGCCGGCCGGCCGTGAAGTGATGGAGGCGCTGGCGGCTGCCGGTGCTGACTTCCGCTTTGAGTTCGAAGACTTCGACTGGGGTGGCGACTACTATCGCCAGCACGGCGTGATGATGCCCGCCGACGGCCTGGATGCGCTGCGCGACAAGGATGCCATCCTGTTCGGCTCCGCCGGCGACCCGCATATTCCCGATCACATCACGCTCTGGGGCCTGCGCCTGAAGATCTGCCAGGGCTTCGACCAGTACGCCAACGTGCGCCCGACGCGCATCCTGCCCGGCATCGATGCGCCGCTCAAGCGCTGCGCCGCGGAAGACCTGAACTGGGTGATCGTGCGCGAGAACTCGGAAGGCGAGTATTCGGGCGTGGGCGGCCGCGTGCACCAGGGCCACCCGATCGAGGCGGCCACCGACGTCAGCATGATGACCCGCGTAGGGGTGGAGCGCATCCTGCGCTTTGCCTTCAAGCTGGCCCAGTCGCGTCCGCGCAAGCTGCTGACGGTGATCACCAAATCCAACGCGCAGCGTCACGCCATGGTGATGTGGGATGAGGTGGCCGTGCAGGTAGCCAGGGACTTCCCGGACGTTACCTGGGACAAGGAACTCGTCGATGCGGCCACGGCGCGCATGGTGAACCGTCCGGCCTCGCTGGACACCATCGTCGCCACCAACCTGCATGCCGACATCCTGAGCGACCTGGCGGCGGCGCTGGCTGGCAGCCTGGGCATCGCCCCGACCGGCAATATCGATCCGGAGCGCCGCTACCCGTCGATGTTCGAGCCCATCCACGGCTCGGCCTTCGACATCATGGGCAAGGGCCTGGCCAACCCGGTAGGCACCTTCTGGTCGGTGGTCATGCTGCTGGAACACCTGGGCGAAAACGAGGCGGCGCAGCGCGTGATGCAGGCCGTCGAAGCCGTCACCGCCAACCCCGCGCTGCACACCGGCGACCTGGGCGGCAAGGCGACTACCGCTGAAGTGACCAGGGCGGTGTGCGACCTGCTTGCCGCTGGCCAGCAAGCGAAGGCCGCCTGAGCGCAAGGGCCGTTTCGTGAGCCTGCAATTTTCCGAGCCCAACGTGTTGCTGCGGCGCATGTTCGATGCGGCGGTCGCAGCCGCCCAGCCGGCCAGGACCCTGGCGCGGCACCTGCCGCCGCCGCCGCGCGGACGCACCGTCGTCATTGGCGCGGGCAAGGCCTCGGCGGCGATGGCGAGCGCGCTGGAAGCGGCATGGCCCGGGCCGCTTGAAGGCCTGGTGGTTACCCGCTACGGCTATGCGGTGCCGTGCTCGCGCATCGAGATCGTGGAGGCCGCTCACCCCGTGCCGGACGATGCCGGGCTGGCCGCTTCGCAGCGCATGCTGGCGATGGTGGGGGCCTGGCCGAGGACGACCTGGTGATCTGCCTGGTCTCCGGCGGCGGATCGTCGCTGCTGCCGCTGCCGCTTGCCGGCATCACGCTCGACGACAAGCAGCGCGTCAATCGCGCGCTGCTGAAGTCCGGCGCCACGATTTCGGAGATGAATTGCGTGCGCCGGCACCTGTCCGCCATCAAGGGCGGCCGGCTGGCAGCCGCGTGCTATCCGGCGCGCGTGCTGAACCTGCTGGTTTCCGATGTGCCGGGCGATGACCCCATCGATATCGCCTCTGGCCCGACCGTGCCTGACCCGACCACGCGCGCCGATGCGCTGGCCATCGTCAAGCAGTATGCGATCGACCTTCCGCCCAATGTGATGGCAGTGCTGGCGTCCGACGCGGCCGAGACGCTCAAGTCCGGCGACCCGCGCCTGCCGCGCATCCGCACCGAGTTCATCGCCACGCCCCGGCTGGCGCTGGAAGCGGCGGCGCAGGTGGGCCGCGACGCAGGCTTCGCCGTGCACGTGCTGGGCGACGCCATCGAAGGTGAGGCCCGCGATGTCGGCAAGGTCATGGGCGGTATCGCGCTGGCAGCCGCCAGGCATGGCCAGCTGTTTGCGGCACCGTGCGTGCTGCTGTCCGGCGGCGAGACCACGGTCACAGTGCGGGGCGCGGGCAGGGGCGGCAGGAACGTGGAGTTACTGCTGTCGCTGTCGCTGACGCTGCGCGGCGAACCCGGCATTCATGCGATTGCGGGCGACACCGACGGCGTCGACGGCCAGGAAGAGATCGCGGGTGCCGTGATCGGCCCCGACACGCTGGAACGTGCCTGGCGCGCCGGACTGCGTCCGCAGGATGCGCTGGCCGCCAACGACGGCCATGGATTTTTCGAGGCGCTGGGGGATGCCGTCATCACCGGCCCCACGCTGACCAACGTCAACGATTTTCGCGCGATCTTGCTGACGCGCGCCTCTGGAGCCTGCGGTGCTCTGCCGTGAAGTGGTGGATGTGCTGGAGATGACCAACCTGGCCAGCCACACCGTGCTGAAGGAGCAGTTCGGCGTGGCCGGCAGCAGATCGTCATCTCGGCCGGCCTGCCGTTCACCGTGGCCGGCACCGCCAACCTGCTGCGCATCGCGCAGGTCCAGCAGGCAGACATCAGACAGGGGGGGCAAGGCGCTATCAAGCACTAATCAGCCGAAAACCGGCTGCAAACATAGAATATTCAGGAGACAAAGCATGCGTGGTACTGAACTCGTGCGTCGTATTTCCGGCGTGGCCGTGCTGGCAGCCGGCTTTATCCTCAGCGGCACTTGCCTGGCACAGGAATGGCCGGCCAAGCCGATCACCGTGGTGGTGCCGTTCCCGTCGGGCGGGACTACCGACGTGCTGGCCCGCGCGCTGGGCGACCAGTTGTCGAAGAGCCTGGGCCAGCCCGTGATCGTCGAGAACCGGCCCGGCGCCGGCGCCACGGTGGGCGCGGACTACGTCGCCAAGGGCAAGCCGGACGGCTACACCCTGCTGATGGGCGCGGTCCACCATACGATTGCCAGCAGCGTCTACAAGAAGCTGCCCTACAGCTTCCAGAAGGACCTGGCACCCATCGCCACGGTCGCCATGGTGCCCAACGTGCTGGTCATCAATGCCGCCAAGACGCCGGCGAAGGACGTCAGCGAACTGGTGGCCCTGGCGAAGAAGGCAGCGCCGGAGTTTGCCTATGGCTCCAATGGCAACGGCACCGCGCAGCACCTGATCGGCACCCAGTTCCAGGCCGCCACGGGTGCGCCGCTGCTGCACGTGCCCTACAAGGGCAGTGGCCCGCTGACCACCGATCTGCTCGGCGGACAGGTGACGATGTCGTTCGATACCCTGACGCCGGTGCTGCAGCACATCAAGTCGGGCAAGCTGCGCGCCCTGGCCGTGACCACCGCGCAGCGCTCCAGCGTCCTGCCTGATGTGCCGACGCTGGAAGAGGCGGGGCTGAAGGGCTTCGATATCGGCACCTGGTTTGGCGTGCTGGCGCCGGCCGCCACGCCAGCGCCCATCGTCACCCGGCTGAACGCCGAGATCGTCAAGATCGTGAAATCGCCGGACTTCCAGCAGCGCATGGTGGCGGTCGGGGCCGAGCCGATGGCGAGCACGCCGCAGGAGTTTGCCAAGCGGATCCAGGACGAGACGGTCAAGTTCGCCAGGCTGGTGAAGGACGGGAAGGTGACGATCGAGTAGGCGACCCGCCGTCATTCGGTTGCTTGCCTTCTCGCCTATATTGAACTCTGCCCGGCATCGCCTTATGCGTTGCACGGGCGGACTGCGGGTAACGGAGGGAGGGCGCCATGAAGATCGCGAGCATCGAAGCCATCGTCCTGCGCATTCCGTTCACGGTGGGCGGCGTTTCCGCCGCGGGCGTCTGGGGCGGCGCCGGGATGCAGGCCGCCGACTCGCTGCTGCTCAAGGTGACGACCGACGATGGGCTGGTCGGCTGGGGCGAGACCTTCGGCTTCGTGGGGATTCCGGCGGTCAAGGCGGCCATCGAACAGATGCTGGCGCCTGCCTGCCTCGGCCGGGACGCAACCCGGATCGATGCCATCGGCCTGGACCTGCAACGCAGGTTCCATGTCTTCGGGCGCAGCGGGGCCATCTTCTACGGGCTGTCCGCGCTCGATATCGCCCTGTGGGACCTTTGCGGCAAAGCGGCCGGGCTGCCTGTTCACCAACTGCTCGGCGGCGCGCGCCGGGACCGCCTGCCTGCCTATGCCAGCCTGATCCGGTATGCCGATCCCGAAACGATGGCGGTCAATGTCAGCCGCGCCATCGCCGATGGCTACCGGAGCCTGAAGCTGCACGAGGTCGACCTCGCGGTCATTCGCGCCGCCCGCGAAGCAGCGGGCCCGGACATCGAGATCACGCTGGATACGAACTGCCCGTGGCCGCTCCATGAGGCCATCGACATGGCGCGCGCGCTGGAACCCTTGTCGCTACGGTGGCTGGAAGAGCCCCTGTGGCCGCCGGAGAACTATGCCGGACTGGCCGCCCTGCGCCAGCAGTGCGCCATCCCGGTCGCCGCCGGCGAGAATGCCACCACGCTGATGGAGTTCCAGCACCTGCTCAGCGTGGGCGCCGTCGATGTGGTGCAACCCAGCCCGGCCAAGATGGGTGGCATCAGCGCCTTGCGCAACGTCTTTGCGCTGGCCGAGGCGCACAACACGCAAGTGATGGTCCATACCTTCTATGACGGCCCGGGGCTGCTGGCCAGCATGCATGCCACGGCAGCGCTGGGGGATGCTGCGGCCATGATCGAATGGCGCTACTTCGACATGGAGGCGCAGGTGCTTGGCGATGCCGTGGTGCCGCGCGATGGCATGATCGCGGTACCCGCTGGCCCGGGCCTGGGCATCGACCCGGATCCGGAGGTCATTCGGCGATATCGCGTTGCGTGAGCATCATCCCGGCATCAGAAATCCACCTTCTCCCCCGGCTGCGGCACGATCACGCCTGCCGCGGCGCCAGCGCCCAGCGCCGCCTTGAACGCTTCCGGTGTCCCGCTCAACTGCGGCGAGGTCTGATAGTGGATCGGGATCGCAAAGCGCGGCCGGATCAGGTCGCGCACCGCGATGGCGGCTTCCTGCGGTCCCATGGTGAAATGGCCGCCAATGGGGATCAGCACGAGATCGGGTTTGTAGACCTCCCCGATCAGCCGCATGTCACCGAACAGTCCCGTATCGCCCATGTGCCAGATCTTGAAGCCGTTCTCCAGCTCGATGATGTAGCCGACGGGCTCACCGCCGTAGTGGGTTTCGTCCTTGCCGGTGGCGGGGTTCTTCAGCGCCAGTTCCGACGAGTGTTCGGCATGCACTGCGGTGATTCTGGGGCCGGTCGGGCCAAAGGGCATGACCGTGCCGCTCTTGCCGAAGCGCTGCGCCTGCGCGGCCGGGACCATGCCCAGGCTGACCAGGGCCTGGCCCAGGCCGCCGCCGTTGTAGATCGGCGCGTTGGTCAGCCTGGCCAGGGCGGGGGCATCGCCCAGGTGGTCGCTGTGGGCGTGCGTGACCAGAATCAGGTCGACCTTGCCCAGCGCCGAGAGCTGCTTGAAGCCTGGCGGCGTCTTGGGATTGGTGGTGAGCCATGGGTCGACCACGATGACCTTGCCGCCGGGCGTGGTGATGCGCGTGGCGGCCTGGCCCAGCCACAGCACTTCGGCCTTGCCGGCGGTGGGCTGGCCGGCCGGCATCGGGCGCCGGGCCTCCGCTGGCGGCGTGGGCGCCGCGCAGGCGCCGAGCAGGGCGATGACGGTGGCGAGGAGAACGGCGCGCAGTCTGGTCATGGTCTTTCTTCCCTGGATGAATTGGCCTGGCAACTTGCAGTACTAGCGGACAAACATGCCCAATCCTTCGTGGTCGTAATACTCCAGCCACACGCGGTCGCTGGAGAACGCCGCTTGCGAGATCGTGCCCGGCGTCGCGTTCTCGTTATTGAGCGTGAAGGTAAAGACGTCGCCGTCCCAGTGGCTCAGCGGCAAGGTGAGAGGGGTGGCGCCCAGCGTCATCACCAGCGTGCCGCCCTGGTCGGCCACCTGCAGCGGACCGTAGTAGTCGTTCTGGTAGATGCCGGTGTAAGCCGAGAGTGCGCGCGCCGGCAACGGGTTGGCCGGGGGTGCCTGGCCGACCAGCCGGCCTTCCGGTGCCAGCAGCGGCGCAAGCGCATCGCCGTAGATCTTGCCCCAGTCGCGCCGGATGGCGCCGTACTGCACGAGATCGAAGAATTGTGCGTTCAGGGTTTCCGGGACGCCAATGGGATAGCCGTTGGTCAACGTGACGATGGCCAGGTTCAGCGACGGCACCGCGGTAAAGTTGGTGGCCGCGCCCACCGCGAACGCGCCGGAGTGGTTATAGGAGGCCAGCCCGAGTTCGGTCGTGCCGACATTGAAGCCATAGCCGTAGTAGCTGGCCGGCCGTCCGCTGACGGGCGGGCTGCTTTGCATCTGCTGGCTCAGCGCGGGTGCCAGCGCGGCGGCGTCGACGATGCGCTGGCCTGCGAACTCGCCTTTGGCGAGCAGCATCGCCAGCCATTTCGCGATGTCGTTGACGGATGAGCTGACGCCCCCGGCGGGCGACTGCGCATCCGGCATCGTGCCCATGCCTTGCACCCAGGCGCCGTTGATCCTGACATGGCCGAGGGCGCGGTTGTCGCGCGCGGCAAAGTCGGCGTAGCGCGAACTGGTGCGCGCCATGCCCAGCGGTTGGTAGATGGCCTGCTCGGACAGCGTGGCCCAGTCGATGCCGGCCGCGGTGGCCACGGCCTCGGCGGCGGCGGTCATGCCAAAGTTGGTGTACGCATAGACCGCCCGGAACGGATGCAGCGGCAGGTAGCGCAGGCGCGTCAGCACCTGCTGGCGGTCGAAGCCCATGTCTTCAAGCCGGTCGCCGGCGTGGTCGGGCAGGCCGGAGCGATGGGCGTAGAGATCGCCAATGGTGACGGCTTCCGTGACTTCCGCTTCCGCGAGCGCGAACCACGGCAGGTGCGCGCGCACCGGCGTATCCCAACTGATGCCGCCGCGGCCGACCTGCCGGGCCACCACGGTTGCCCCGATGGGCTTTGACACCGACGCAAGCTGGAACACAGTGTCGGCATCGACCGGCGCGGGGTCGGTTACCAGCCTGCGGCCAAAGCCTTTGGCGTAAACGGTTTGATTGCCGCGCACCACGGCGGCGGCCATGCCCGGCACGCCGGAACTGGCCATCAGGTCAGCGGCCAGCTTGTCGACCTGGGCGATGGCCTGGGTGATCTGGGATTCGGGAACCGGACCGGGCGGCCTGGGCGGATCGTCGTCATCCCCACCGCAGGCGGGCAGGGCAGGGACCAGCAGGCCGCCCAGCGCGGCTCCCAGGAAACGGCGACGCTCTTGCAGTTTGCCCACGGTGGTTCTCCGCAGTTCTTAGGTCAGGCGGGTCGGCCGCGCCCTTGGATAGGAATACTGTAGGCGATGGGGGCGGGGAGTGGCGAATGCGAAACGTCTTATCGCCGCACGATGGCGGGGGCGAGAAACTGCAGGCCTCAC
This sequence comes from Cupriavidus sp. GA3-3, assembly GCF_000389805.1. Classification (NCBI taxonomy): domain Bacteria; kingdom Pseudomonadati; phylum Pseudomonadota; class Betaproteobacteria; order Burkholderiales; family Burkholderiaceae; genus Cupriavidus; species Cupriavidus sp. GA3-3. Next base: position 15,916 of record NZ_KB944471.1, on the reverse strand, counting down.
CGAAGGGTTCGGTGGGCGGGGGTGACAACCCGAAAGAACCTCGGCAGATTCGATCTCATTCAATCAAGAGTCGCGCGGGCAACCATGTTTCCATGGCGGGCCGGGCGGGGCAGCTGCAAGGCTGGCCGGGTCTTCTTCTGCTGAGGTTCCCCGGTATGTCACCCCCGTTGTCAGGCCCGCCACCTTCTTCTCGTCTGGGCAGGCGGGCTCTCTCTGGCTAGTAGGAGATAAGCGCGATGCAAATGTCTACCCATCACCCTTCAGGACCCCGGCATATCGTGCCGGCCGGCACGATCGAGTCCTTTGAGCAAATCAGCGCCGGGCTGAGTGCCATCCTGTTGCTGGTTGAAATCGAGAGCGAGCGTTCGGAGGGTTGCCACAACGTGTATTCGCTGCTGGCAATGGTGAAGGCGCAGCTGGACCAGACGGCGGCAAAGCTGTGCGCGGATGAATGACGAGTCCGTCGCGGCAAAACAAAAAGCCCGCACGTTCGTGCGGGCTTTTCGCTTTGAAACCTTGGTGCCCAGGAGAGGACTCGAACCTCCACAGTGTTGCCACCGCTAGGACCTGAACCTAGTGCGTCTACCAATTCCGCCACCTGGGCAAGGTGAGCGCCGGATTTTACAGCGCGCTGCGGATTTTGCAAGTCCCTCGGCCGGCTTTGGCGCAAGAAATCCGGTTGAGCTGCGGTGGGCCGCTGTTGCTGGTCAATCGGTGGACACGTCAGCGTCGGAAGTGAGGATGTCAAACAGCGCCTTGGCCGCAGGCTGCAACGCCCGGTCGCGACGGCGTATCAGCGCCAGGACACGGTCCACGGCAGGCTCGGTCAGCGCGATGGCGCACAGGCGGGGATGATCGCGTGGCAGTGCCAGGCCCGGCAGCACGGCCATGCAGAGGCGGGCTTCCACCAGCGCCAGCACGCCAACCACGTGGTTGGCTTCCCCAGCCGGCTGGCACGCGGCGAGACCTTCGATGTGGTGATCCTGGCGGACTCGGGTCTCGACAAGCTGATATCGGAGGGCAAGGTGGCAGCGGGCAGCCGGGTACCAGCCGAACTGCAGCAGCGCGTCTTCTTCTCCGCCGGGATGGTGGCGGGCCACCAGAGCGCGGCGGCTTCGCGGTTTGTTCGGTTCCTGGCGTCCCCGGCGGCAGCCACGATCGTGCGAACGACCGGACCGGAGCCGGTTGCCACGCCGCTGCCGCCGCCGGCTCCGCCGGTTCTGGGGCAGCCGGAACAACGCTGAACCGCTTCAATATCCGTTGGCGGCCGCAAAAAACAAAAAGCCCGCACTTTTGTGCGGGCTTTCTGCTTGAATCTCTGGTGCCCAGGAGAGGACTCGAACCTCCACAGTGTTGCCACCGCTAGGACCTGAACCTAGTGCGTCTACCAATTCCGCCACCTGGGCAAGGTGAGCGGCGCATTTTACCGAAGGTTCACAAATTTGCAAGCACCTCCGGCGGGCACACGCAGCATCGCTGGCCGGACTGCGTTACGGCGATCCGGATGTGCCACGGGCAATCAGAACGACGGCACCATCGCGCCCTTGTACTGGGCCTTCATGAACTGGCGCACGTCTTCAGACTGGTACGCTGCCACCAGCTTCTTGACCCACGGCTTGTCCTTGTCCTGCGTGCGCACGACGATGATGTTGGCGTACGGGCTGTGGATGTCTTCCAGTGCGATCGCGTCCTTGGTCGGCTGCAGGCCGGCCGCGAGCGCGTAGTTGGTGTTGATCACGGCGGCGCTGACATCGGGCAGGGCGCGGGCCAGCTGCGCTGCATCCAGTTCCACGAGCTTCAGCTTCTTCGGGTTCTCGGCCACGTCCAGCGGCGTGGCGTTGACACCGTTGGTGCCGGCGCCTGCCTTCAGCTTGATCACGCCTTGCGACTGGAGCAGCAGCAGGGCGCGGTTTTCATTGGACGGGTCGTTGGGCACGGCCACCTTGGCGCCTTGCGGCAGGTCCTTCGGCGACTTCAGGCTCTTCGCGTAGATGCCGAGCGGCGAGATATAGGTGTAGCCCACGCTCTGCATCTTGTAGCCGCGCTGCTTCACCTGGCTGTCCAGGTAGGGCTGGTGCTGGAAGCTGTTGGCGTCCAGGTCACCGGCATCCAGTGCGGCGTTGGGCTGCACGTAGTCGTTGAACTCGACGACCTTGACGTTCAGGCCATTGCGCTTGGCCACTTTCTGGACGACTTGCCAGACTTCGGCATCCGGGCCGCTGACCGTGCCGACGCGGATGGTCTGTTCCTGGGCCGACGCGCTGCCGGCGGCGAAAAAACCAAGAGCGGACACTGCGACCGCCAGGCGCTTGATGAGAGACGTGCTGCGCATAGGAGTTCTGGAGATATTCTGGTTATGTGGCGAGTGAGACAGTCGCCTGGGCAGGGATCGCCTGACCGGGGCGAGGGCCACAGATTAACGCAATTGCGTCAAGATGGCGCGGCGGGAATGAATCTGGCGTCTATTTCTTTTTCATAAGCTTATGAATCCAAACAACGCCAGATGACCGGCATTAAATGCTTCTGTGCCAAGGCTCAGTCTGCAAAGACTTCGCGCAATGTCCGCAAGGTGTCTTCCACGATCCTGTCACTCAGGCCGCCGGCCCGCCTGACCAGCCGGGACTTGTCCACGATCCGGAGCTGGTCCAGCAGGATCAGGCCAGTCTTGCGCTGAAAAGTCACCGGGACGCGAAACGGTGCCGGCCTGCTGCCGGTAGTCATTGGCGCCACGGTGACGGTGCGCCACTGGCTCAGCCAGCCACCGCCCCATATCCCTGGCCCTTCCACTCGATAAAGCACAAGCCATGGCCGAACGGGTCCGACAGCCTTGCCTGCCGTCCCCAGTCAAAGTCCTGCGGCCAGTCCTCGATCTCGGCGCCGGCTTCCAGCGCGCGTTCGATGGCCTGTTCCAGGTTGGCCACGACGAAGTCGAGGTGGACCGGCGTCCAGTGGCGGCGGTAGTCGCGCCGGGTATCGGCGCGGGTGGTGGGGCGGGTGCCGGCGGGCTTGGCGAGCAGGTAGATGGGGGTGTTGCCGCCCAGCATTTCGGCAACGGTGCCGTCGAACAGCTTGCGGTTCAGCCTCAGGCCAAGCCCCTGCGCGTAGAAGTCGATGCCACGCGGCAAATCGTCGACATCGATATTGATCAGCAACTCCATGACAGCCTCCTGGCGGCGTTCCGTGTGAAAGCGGCCGCATTGTGCGCCGGGTCTCCTGACAACTGCTGTCAGGAGTGATGTTTCAGCCGGCCAGCCAGGTGCCAGGAACGGCGCGCTAGCCGCGCAACAGCTCCCGCACCACCGGGCGCAGCGCGTCGCCGAGTGCCAGGTGCGCGTCGGCATCCAGGTGCACGCCGTCGACCTCGCTGCTCTGGATCACGGTGCCGGCGTCGAACAGCGGACAGCCCAGTTGCGTGCAGACCTCGGCCACGGCTTGCGGCAGGCCCGTCCACTTATGTTCGCCGCCAGCAAACTTGGGCGCCAGCGGCCCGCGCGGAGTGCGGATCGGGGGTGGGGTGACGACCAGCACCGGAGGCACCGGCATGCCCGGCTCGATCGGCGCGCTGCGGATCGCCTGCACCAGCGTGGCGATGCCCTGGGCGGCGTGCCAGGCGTTGTGCGGGTGCATCGACTGGAAATCGTTGTTGCCCAGCATCAGGACCACCAGCGCCAGCGGCGAGTGGATTTCAACGCGCTGCGCCAGCCCGTGCAGGCCGTTGCGGCCGGGTTTGAATGGGTCGTCCCAGACCGTGCGGCGGCCGTTCAGGCAGTCTTCGATGACGCGCACCGGGGCGCCGCCGCCGGCGTTCAGGCCCAGTTCCAGCCGGCCGGGCCAGCGCACCGGGAAGGGCAGGCGCCGGCGCGTGCCGGGCACGATGCCCCATGACAGCGAGTCGGCGTAGACAAGGATCTGCAGAGGATCGGTTTCGGCCAGCGGCGCGGCAGTCATGCGGGACTCCAGTTGGCGTGGATATTGGTCGATAAAGGGCAATGGTCCGTGTCAAGCCATGTTGCACCGCGCAGACAAAAAGGTCTCCCGAATACGCGGAGACTTCATAATATCGACTTACTGACGATCGGGAGAATGAAGTTGCGTTTCGAGCACTTGGTTGAGATCAACGATCCAGGCAATCCTCAACTGGATCCGCTGACGCCTGACCAGCTGTGGCAAGGGCTGGTGCTGCGCGCCGAGTCGCCCGAACTCTTCGTGCTGGGGCTGGACCGCGCCGAAGTAGTCGGCCGCGGCGACAACTGGATCGATCGCGTGCTGCATTTTGGCGAGGCGTCGATTCATGACCATGTGGTGTTCGAGCCGCGCCGGCAGGTGCGCTATGAAACCGCGGCCACGGCCGAGCATGCCGGCGGCACGCTGACCATGGCGATCGAGACCCCGGGCCCGGGCGCGCTGCTGCTGCGCTTTGTCTACAACACCACCATGCCGGCGGTCGACGCCAGCGGCGATGACCGCTATGCCGAGATCGTCAAGTCCGCCTACCACGAGGCCGATATCGACACCGTGCGCAAGATCCGCGAGATCGCTGACACCGGACGGCTGGGGTGAGCGAGGGTCCCGCCACGCCGGAGGGTTCCGGCCAGCGGCCGGGTCTGCCGACCCGGCTGGCGCTGCGTGTGCGCTACGGCGAGCGGCTGCGCTGGCTGGTGCTGGTGACGCTGATGCTGGGCACGATCTCGTCGATCGTCTCGTCCACCATCATCAACGTAGCGATTCCGGACCTGAGCCGGCATTTCGTGCTGGGGCAGGAGCGGGCGCAATGGGTGGCGGCCAGCTTCATGATTGCGATGACGCTGTCGATGCTGCTGACGCCCTGGCTGCTGAACCGCTACGGGCTGCGCCGCACCTTCCTGGGGGCCTCGCTGCTGCTGGGCGCGGGCGGGCTCTTTGGCGGCTTTTCACCGACCTACGGCGTGATGATCGCGATGCGCGTGGCCGAAGGCGTCGCCGCAGGCATTATGCAGCCGCTGCCCAATATCCTGATCCTGCGCGTGTTCGAAGAGCGCGAGCAGGGCAAGGCGATCAGCATGTTCGGCTTTGGCGTGGTACTGGCGCCGGCGCTGGGGCCCAGCCTGGGTGGCTTCCTGGTCGAGGCCTTCGGCTGGCGCTCGATCTTCTTCGTGGTGGTGCCGCTGACGCTGATCGGCGTGCTGATGGCGCGGCGCTTCATGGCGGTGGACTCGATCATGATGGGCGAGCGCCAGCCGCTGGACTGGCGCGGGCTGGGCCTGGCCGGTATTGCCACGGTAAGCCTGCTCAACGGCGTGGTCGAGATGCGCGACAGCGTGCCCGCGGGCCTGGCGCTGTCGGGCTTCGGCGTGCTGATGCTGGCGGCGTTCGTGCTGTGGCAGCTGCGCGCGGCGCATCCGCTGATGAACCTGCGGCTCTACAGCTACCGGCAGTTCGCGGCCGGGGCGGTGGTGGCCTTTATCTACGGCGCGGGGCTGTTCGGCTCGACCTACCTGCTGCCGGTCTATATGCAGATGGCGCTGGAATACACGCCGTCGCGCGCGGGCCTGGTGCTGTTCCCGGCGGGCGTGATGCTGGCGCTGACGATCGCCATATCGGGGCGCTTCACCCACAAGATCGCGCCGCATATCCAGGTGTCGTTCGGGCTGGCGCTGCTGTCGCTGTCGTTCCTGCTGATGGCGCTGGGCTCGCGCTCCACGCCATATCTGGTGCTGGTGGCGCTGGCGGTGCTGGGGCGGATCGGGCTGGGCTGCATCCTGCCGTCGCTGACGCTGGGGGCAATGCGGGGGGTGGACTTCACGCTGATCGCGCAGGGCTCGAGCTGCATCAACTTCCTGCGCCAGCTGGGCGGCGCCATCGGCGTGAGCCTGGCGGGCGTGGGCCTGCAATGGCGGCTGGCGGAGCACGGCGCGGTGCTGGGCCAGGCCGGCGACGCCGCCGTGCAGGCGGCGCGCATCCGTGCCTTCGATGAAACCTTCCTGGCCGTGGGCGTGGTGATTGCCAGTGCGATGATCGCGGCGTGGCGGATCCGGCCGCGGCCGGTGCCGGCGGCCTGAGGCCGCCGGGCCTGGCTGCGCCGGCTTAGCTGGCTGCGCCGCTGCGCAGTTCTTCCACCAGCGCGATGTACTGCTCCATCGCCTGTTCGCGTGCGGTGCCGCGCAGGGCTTCCCAGGCTTCAAACTTGTAGCGGCCGACAAAGTCGGTCATGCCGGGCTTGTCGCCGTGGGCATCGCCTTCGCTGCCTTGCTTGAACAGGGCGTACAGGCGCAGCAGGGACATGTTGCTGGGGCGCTCGCTCAGTTGCTTGACGTCGATCCGGGCCTGGTCGAAGCGTGCCTGCAGGTCGCTCATGGGGGTTCCTCCGTGTGTGCTGTCTGGATTGCGAAAGTGCAGGCCGATGATAGCCGCCCGGCGACGCCGCGCCGTCCGTATAAAACCGAAGAAGCCCTCGATTCCGGGCGTCACCGGATACAATCGCGCCATGTCCTGGATTCTTGCTGTTGAAACTTCTACAGAGTGGTGCTCGGTCGCGCTCGGACGTGCGATGCCGGGTGCCGGAGTCGAGTGCCTGGTGCGCCATGAGCACACTGGTGCACGCTCGTCGGCACGCGTGCTGCCGGCTGCCGGCGAGCTGCTGGCCGAAGCCGGCATTGCGCTGGCGGACTGCGCTGCGATTGCCTTTGGCGCCGGCCCGGGCTCGTTCACGGGCCTGCGCACCGCTTGCGGCGTGGCGCAGGGGCTGGCCTTCGGCGCCGGGCTGCCGGTGGTTCCGGTCAATACCCTGATGACGTGCGCCGAGCGCGCGCGCGCCGCTACTCCGGCGCTGCCGGACGACACCGCGGTGCTGGTGGCGCTGGACGCGCGCATGGATGAAGCCTATTCCGCTGCTTTCCGCTGGCATGCCAGCGCGCGGGAATGGGCGGAAGTCACGCCGATGCAGGTCAGCGCGCCGGAAACCGTACCGCTGCCCGACGGCGATTTCTGGCTGGCCGGCAATGCCTCGACGGTTTTCGGCGAGCGGCTGGCGGGCCTGGCGCGTGCCGCGCGCGTGCTGCCGGAGGCGATGCCCCATGCGCAGCCGATGATCGCGATTGCACTGCGCGCACTGGCGCGCGGCGAGGCCATCGACGCCGACCAGGCCATGCCGATCTACCTGCGCGACAAGGTCGCGCAGACCATCGCCGAACGCGAAGCCGCCGCTGCCGCCCGTGCCGCGGCCCAGGCCGGGAGCGCATCGTGAGTGCAGCCTATCCGCTCGATCCCCGCAACCACTGGCCGGCCGTGCCCGCCATGCCGGTGCTGCCGGACGGCTGGGCGCTGGGCCGCATGAGCGCGCTCGACCTGGCGGCCGTGGCGGGCATCGAGGCGCGTGCCTACAGCCATCCGTGGACCCGCGGCAATTTCGAGAACTCGGTCAAGTCCGGGCATCTCGGCCTGACGCTGCGCGACCCGGCTGGCACGCTGGTGGCCTACGCCGTGCTGATGCCGGTGGTCGATGAAATGCACCTGCTCAATATCACCGTCGAGCCGCGGCGCCAGCGCCAGGGGCTGGGGCGGCTGATGCTGGCGGTGGTGCTGGCCACCTCGCACGCGCACCGCATCCATACCATGCTGCTGGAAGTGCGGCCGTCCAATACCGGGGCGATCGCGCTGTACCAGGCGGCGGGGTTTGCCGAGATCGGGCGCCGCAAGGGCTATTACCCGGCCCTGGGCAGCAAGCGCGAGGATGCGCTGGTGCTGCGCCGCAGCTGGCCGGCCGAGTCCGCCGCCAATGAAGGCACGGAGGGCAGGGCATGAGCCGCCGCGCACAGTTCCTGGAAGTCCTGGGCATCCCGACCGAATGGGTGCCGCGCGAGCGCGCGGATGCGCAGGCAGAGGCTGCGCCGGAGGTGGCCGTGGCGCAGGCAGCGATGCCTGTTGCCGAGGCGCCTGTGGCCGAGGTTGCCGCAGTGGTTGCCGCTCCGGCTGCGGAACCCGCCATGCCGGTGCCGGCGCCAGTGGCGCCGCCGGTCTCCCGGGCACCGGCGGCGCCTGCTCTGGTTCCGGCCGGCCCGGAACCCGGCTCGGCGCAAGCAGATCGCGAAGCCGCCATTGCCAGCATGGAATGGCCGGCGCTGGACGCCGCCGTGGCCGGCTGCACCGCGTGCGGCCTGTGCCAGCACCGCACCAATACCGTATTCGGCGTGGGCGACCGCCAGGCCGAATGGATGCTGGTGGGCGAAGCCCCCGGCGAGAACGAAGACCTGCAGGGCGAGCCCTTCGTGGGCCAGGCCGGCAAGCTGCTCGACAATATGCTCGGCGCGCTCGGGCTGGCGCGCGGGCGCAATGTGTTTATCGCCAACGTGCTCAAGTGCCGTCCGCCCGGTAACCGCAACCCGGAGCCCGAGGAGGTGGCGCAGTGCGAGCCGTTCCTGCGCCGCCAGATCGCGCTGGTGAAGCCCAGGGTGATCGTGGTGCTGGGCCGCTTTGCGGCGCAGTCGCTGCTGCGCAGCACCACGCCCATCGGCAAGCTGCGCGGCACCGTACATAGCTATGAAGGTATCCCCGTGGTGGTGACCTACCATCCGGCTTACCTGCTGCGCACCCTGACCGACAAGGCGCGCGCGTGGGAAGACCTGTGCCTGGCCAGGGAGGTCCATGACCGTGCGGGAGCTGGGGCCTGACCTCTCCTTGACCCGCGGCGGCGACGGCAACAGGCCGTCGGGCCCGCCGCTGTGGCGCCGCGCCGCGTCGGCGCGCACGCGCGACCTGGCCTGGACCACGCTCTCGCCGCCGCTGCTGGCGGCGGTGCCGGGCGCGGCCCCGGCGCGCTGGCCCGCCGGCACGCTGGCCGCCTGGCAACACTGGCTGGAAGCCGCTGACCCCGCCACGCTGCCCGCCACCATCGACGAACTGGCCGACGGCCACGTCGCCCCTTCCGCCGACGATCCCGACCAGGATCCCGCCAGCCGCAGCCTGCGCCTGGGCCGCCATGCCGAGCGGCTGCTGCATTTTGCGCTGCGCCATATGCAGGGGCTGTCGTTGCTGGCCGCCAACGTGCCGGTGCGGTGCGCAGGACGGCAGGGTATCCGCACGCTGGGTGAGCTGGACTTTATCTGGCGCGAGCAGGCGTCGGGCGCGGTGGTCCACTGGGAGATGGCGGCCAAGTTCTACCTGATGGCGCCTGGCGACAGCCAGGTAGCGCGGGCGCAGGATTTCATCGGCCCGAACCTGGTCGACCGCCTTGGCGACAAGCTGGGCCACATCGTGCACCGCCAGCTGCCGCTGGGCTGCACCGCGGAGGCACAGGCCCTGCTGGGACATACGGTGGACCGCAGCGAGGTCTACCTGCTGGGCTGGCTGTTCTATCACGATGGCCGGGTGCCGCCGGGGCTGGATGCGCTGGGCATCGCGCCAGACCATTTGCACGGCTGGTGGTCAACGCTCGATGACTGGGCCGCCCGCGCAGCCGCTCGGCCCGGCTTGCGCTGGTGCCGCCTGCCACGTACCGGCTGGCTGTCGGGCGCGCTGGTGCCCGAATCCGGCACGGAAGAAGCCGGCGCGCTGCGCGCGATGCTGGCGCAGCGCTTTGCCGACCCGCGCCATGACCACGGCTGGCGGCGCGAATCTCCGGTGATGCTGTGCGAACTGGAGCCGGCCGGGCCAGAGGCGCCAGGCTGGTGGCGCGAATGCTCGCGCGGGTTCGTGGTGCCGCCGGGGTGGGAAGAGCGGGCGCTGGCGCGGGCGGCGGAGCCGCCAAGACCGGGGCCGCAGGCCGCGCAGGACGCGGCCTGACCCTCGCTGCGCCGGCTAGTGGTGCTTGTCCTCGCCGATCATCGCCAGCGAGTTGAAGGTGCGCGCGTTGTACTTGTGCAGCTTGAGCACCAGCGCCATGGTCACGCAGATAAACAGGCCCAGTGCGACGATGACCACGCCGATCGGCACGTTCAGCTTGATCAGCAGCGCATACAGGCACAGCATCAGCAGCACCGAGACGTTCTCATTGAAGTTCTGCACCGCGATGGAGTGGCCGGCCGACAGCAGCACGTGCCCGCGGTGCTGCAGCAGCGCGTTCATCGGCACCACGAAGTAGCCAGACATGGCGCCCACCACCATCAGGAATACATAGGCAATGGCCATGTACAGCGGCATCTGCAGGCCCATCACGTCCAGCGTGACATTGGGCATTGCATCCTTGGTGTAGAACGCCATGATCATCACGGTGGCGCCCATGGCCACGCCAAAGGGCAGCACCGACAGTGACTTGCGCAGCGGGATGCGCGCCGCGGCCAGGATCGCGCCCACGGCCACGCCCACGGCCACCACGGCCTGCAGCAGCGCGCCCTGGGACAGGTTCAGGCCCAGCGATTTCTCGGCCCACTTCAGCACGATGAACTGCAGCGTGGCGCCCACGCCCCAGAACAGCGTGGTCACCGCCAGCGAGATCTGGCCCAGCTTGTCGCGCCACAGCGCCACGAAGCAGTCGCCGAACTCGGCGATCAGCCTGATCGGGTTCTTTTCCTGCGCCGGATAGCGGGCGCCGGTATCGGGGATGAACAGGTTGAAGATCGAGGCGACCACGTAGAACAGCATGATCACCACCATCGCGGCCTCGGCCGGGGTGTCGATGCCGGTGTTCAGGAACGGGACATCCAGCTGCAGCAGCATGCCTGACACGTGCACGGAAATCAGCGCGCCGCCGACCACGGTGCCCAGGATGATCGAGCCCACCGTCAGGCCTTCGATCCAGCCATTGGCCAGCACCAGTTTCTCCGGCGGCAGCAGCTCGGTCAGGATGCCGTACTTGGCCGGCGAGTACGCCGCCGCGCCGAATCCCACCACGCCATACGCCAGCAGCGGGTGCAGCCCGAACATCATGATGGCGCAGCCGACCACCTTGATGGCGTTGGTGATGAGCATCACCCGCCCCTTGGGCATGGAGTCGGCAAAGGCGCCGACGAAGGCGGCGAGAACGACGTAGGAAAGAACGAAGAACAGCTTGAGCAGCGGGGTCATCCACTGCGGGGAATGCAATTCGGTGAGAAGGGCGATGGCGGCGATCAGTAAGGCATTGTCGGCCAGCGAAGAAAAAAACTGCGCGGCCATGATGGTGTAAAAACCCTTCTTCATGCTGTCGACTTTTTCTCCATCGCGAGCTCCGCTCAGGTTGGCCAGGCTGGCGCCCACCGGGGAGGCCATGGTTTGCAGGGAACCTTGTGCCGCGGCCGTGTCGAATTGTGTCTGTGGTGCTGCGCTGCGGCGCCTTGAGGCTTGCCTGACAGTCATTGACATAATGCTTCGCTTTTAGAACATGGCCGGAGCGTCCGGCTTTATATCACGAAAACATGACATTCCCGAACCCCGGCAAGGGCTCTTTTTGACAGCGGATTGCCGTGCCGATTCCCCAATGACCCCCGGCAACGGCATCTGAATGTGTTCAAATAACGACTGCGACCGCGACCAGCCGACCGGGTCTTCCCCGATCTGGTGCGTGGTCGAACCGATATGGTGACTGGGATACAAGGGCGTGCCAATTCCGCACATTCCCGCATGCCAGTCGCCGCAACATGCTGCTGCACACCGACAGGTGACGTTTGCGCCATCGATACTGAGACAGAGCCGTACTTCCAGCGCCCGCGCCGGCCGCCCACGCCGCCAGCGGCGCCGCCGGCTTGCTCGTCCGCTTCCTGAGATGTGACTTCCATGCCAAGACCCATCCACGCTGTCATCCACCAACCCGCCCTGGCCAACAATCTCGACATCATCCGCGGCAAGGCGCCGGAGTCGCGCATCTGGGCGGTGGTCAAGGCCAATGCCTACGGCCATGGCATCCGCCGCGTCTTTGCCGCCCTGCGGGGCGCCGACGGCTTCGGCCTGCTGGACCTGAACGAGGCCGTGCTGCTGCGCGACCTTGGCTGGCAGGGCCCGATCCTGCTGCTGGAGGGCTTCTTCCAGCCGCAGGATGTTGCCGTCATCGAACAATACCGCCTGACCACCGCGATCCATTGCGACGAGCAACTGCGCATGCTGGAAAGCGCACGCGCCAAGGGACCGCTGGCGATCCAGCTCAAGCTCAATACCGGCATGAACCGGCTCGGCTTCCATCCGGCCGCTTACCGTACCGCCTGGGAGCGTGCACGCGCCATGCCCTGTGTGGGCAGTATCGTCCATATGACGCATTTTTCCGATGCGGATAGTGCCCGAGGCGTGGCCCACCAGATCGAGGCTTTCGACGCCGCTACGGCCAACCTGCCGGGGGAGGCCAGCCTGTCGAACTCGGCCGCGGTGCTGTGGCACCCGCAGGCGCACCGCGCCTGGGTGCGCCCCGGCATCATCCTGTATGGCGCCTCGCCGACCGGGCGCGATGCCGATATTGCCGGCACCGGCCTGCAGCCCGCCATGTCGCTGCACAGCGAACTGATCTCGGTGCAGGACCTGCAGCCGGGCGATACCGTCGGCTACGGCTCCTTGTTCACCGCCGAGCGGCCGATGCGCATCGGCGTGGTGGCGTGCGGCTATGCCGACGGCTACCCGCGCCATGCGTCGGGCTGGGGCGAGCAGCGCGCACCGGTGCTGGTCGATGGCGTGCGCACCGAACTGGTCGGGCGCGTGTCGATGGACATGCTGTGCGTGGACCTGACCCCGTGCCCGAAGGCCAGGGTCGGCAGCCCGGTCACGCTGTGGGGCCAGGGCCTGCCGATCGACGAGGTGGCGCAAGCCAGCGGCACGGTGGGCTATGAGCTGATGTGCGCACTGGCCCCGCGCGTGCCGACCTCGGTGGCGACGATCACGGCTTCGGACAGCGCCGCGCCTGCCGTGGCCTGATCAGGGCGTTGGTGCGGGCGCTGGCCCGCGCACTTGCCATCTGCCGGCCGGGCCACTTGTGGGCCCGGCTCGTTTTTTCCTGCAAGGACATCCGTTGGCCAAGACCAAGACTGTCTATACATGTACTGAATGCGGCGGCACCACGCCGCGCTGGGCCGGCCAGTGCCCGCATTGCCAGCAATGGAACACGCTGGTGGAGACGGTGGCCGAGTCCGCCGCGAACAAGCGCTTCCAGCCGCTGGCGGCCTCGGCCACGGTGCGCAAGCTGTCGGAGATCGATGCCGCCGACGTGCCGCGCTTTTCCAGCGGCATCGATGAATTCGACCGCGTGCTGGGCGGCGGCCTGGTGTCGGGCGGGGTGGTGCTGATCGGCGGCGATCCCGGCATCGGCAAGTCCACGCTGCTGCTGCAGGCACTGGCCAACCTTGCGGGCCAGCGCCGCGTGCTCTACGTCAGCGGCGAAGAATCCGGTGCGCAGATCGCGCTGCGCGCGCAGCGGCTGGGCGTGGAAAGCCCGTCACTGGGGCTGCTCGCCGAAATCCAGCTGGAGAAGATCCAGGCCACGCTGGAAGTGGAAAAGCCCGAAGTCGCGGTGATCGACTCGATCCAGACGCTGTACTCCGAGGCGTTGACCTCCGCGCCGGGCTCGGTCGCGCAGGTGCGCGAATGCGCGGCGCAGCTGACGCGCATTGCCAAGAGCAGCGGCATCACCATCATCCTGGTCGGCCACGTGACCAAGGAAGGCAGCCTGGCCGGTCCGCGCGTGCTGGAGCATATCGTCGATACGGTGCTGTATTTCGAGGGCGATACCCATTCCTCGCACCGGCTGATCCGCGCCTTCAAGAACCGCTTCGGCGCGGTCAATGAGCTGGGCGTGTTTGCCATGACCGAGCGCGGCCTGCGCGGCATCAGCAATCCGTCGGCGCTGTTCCTGTCGCAGCACGAAGAGACCGTGCCGGGCTCATGCGTGCTGGTGACGCAGGAGGGCACGCGTCCGCTGCTGGTGGAGATCCAGGCGCTGGTCGATACCGCCCATGTGCCCAACCCGCGCCGGCTGGCGGTGGGCCTTGAGCAGAACCGGCTGGCGCTGCTGCTGGCAGTGCTGCACCGGCACGCGGGCATAGCCTGCTTTGACCAGGACGTGTTCCTCAACGCTGTGGGCGGGGTCAAGATCACCGAACCCGCCGCCGATCTCGCGGTGCTGCTGTCGATCCACTCGTCGATGCGCAACAAGCCGCTGCCGCGCGGCCTGGTGGTGTTCGGCGAAGTCGGCCTGGCCGGCGAGATCCGGCCCAGCCCGCGCGGGCAGGAGCGTCTGAAGGAAGCCGCCAAGCTGGGCTTTACGATCGCCGTGATTCCCAAGGCGAACGCGCCCAAACAGAAGATCGACGGGCTCGAAGTGATCGCGGTGGAACGCATCGAGCAGGCCATCGACCGCGTGCGCCATCTGGACTGAGCCATGGACGACGGCATCGCCTTCGAGACCGAACGCCTGCGGCTGCGCCAGTGGCGCGAGGCGGACTATGCGCCGTTTGCCGCGCTCAATGCCGACGCGCAGGTGATGCGCTATTTCCCTGCGCCGCTGGCGCGTGTTGAAAGCGATGCGTTGGCCGACCACTGCCGCAGCCTGATCGCAGCGAAGGGATGGGGCGTCTGGGTGGCGCAGCGCAAGGCGGACGGTGTTTTCCTGGGGTTTGTCGGACTGCACGAGCCCACCGCGGCGCTGCCGTTCGCGCCCTGCGTGGAGATCGCCTGGCGCCTGGCGCGGCACGCCTGGGGCAGCGGCTACGCGACCGAGGCGGCACGCGGCGCGCTTGCCTGGGGCTTTGAGCGGCTGGGGCTGGATGAGATCGTGTCTTTCACGACACTCGCCAATGCCCGCTCGCGGGCGGTCATGGAAAGGCTCGGCATGCGTGAGGATGCCGTGGGTTTCGAGCATCCCGCGTTGCCGCCAGGGCACCCCTTGCGGCCCCATTGCCTGTACCGTTTGCCGCGTACGGCGTGGCAGGCAGCCGGCGCATAGCACCCCTGCGTCAATCCGCCACAGGGCAGGGGGCTTGCGCTGCATGTGACGCCAACTGCAGGCGCTGCAAAATAGGTAATAATGCGCAGCAATGCCGCGCCATCCACTGACGGCACCGCTTACCGGATTACCTGATCACCCACTATGCAAGCCAACTCACGCGCCTATTTCCTGCTGATCGCCCTCGTTTCCTTCGGCCTGGTCGGCGTTGCGCTCTACCTGCAGTTTGAAAAGGGCTACCAGCCTTGCCCGCTCTGCGTGATGCAGCGCTTTGCCTTTATCGGCATCGGCATCTTCTCGCTGCTGGCCGCCGTGGCGCAGAATACGCGCTCGCTGTGGCAGGGCCTGGGCATGCTGTCCGGCATTGCCGGGATTGCGGTGGCGGTCTACCACGTGTCGCTGCTGCTCAATCCCAAGGCCAGCTGCGGCATCGATCCGCTGGAGAACTGGGTCAACGCGCTGCCGACTGCCAAGGCGCTGCCGCAGGTGTTCTACGCGGATGGCCTGTGCACCGCGCCGCTGCCGCCGGTTCTGGGGCTGTCGGTGCCGGCATGGTCGCTGATCTGGCTGTTTATCCTGACGCTGACGCTGGCGGTGGGGTTGATCCGGCGCGAGAAGAATTTCCGCTGAGTGGTGAATTGATAAAGAAACCGGCGCACCAGGCGCCGGTGTTTGTTTGATGCAACGGATTTTCGAGCAGCGCTGGTTTGCTTTGACGTAGTCGGGTAGTACCGGGCCTGTCAGTTTTTTTGTGTGCAGGGCAGGTAAAGGCTCACCGTCAATTCGACCGGTGAGCCAGCATTATCTCAACGATGCGGATGGGTGAAGCGGTCCTCGTAGAGGATCGCAAACTGGTTCATGGCAGCCTTCCAGTCATGCGTTGAACTGCCCCACTTCCCGGTGATGTTGCGCAGGGCCAGCCACAGGAGCTTGGTCGCCGCCTCATCGCTGGGGAAGTGGCCCCGCGTCTTGATGATCTTGCGCAGTTGCGCATTGATGCTCTCGATCGCGTTGGTCGTGTAGATGATCTTGCGGATCGCCGGCGGGAACGTAAAGAACGGGATCACCTGATCCCAGGCGCGGCGCCAGGACGCGGCGATCGGGGGG